>NZ_JBHUSE010000028.1:0-66479 GCF_042674585.1 Arthrobacter sp. NPDC057013 | reverse complement strand
CCGAACACTCAACGCAGCAAACCCTACCCCCTGCAGCGCTTGACACCCATAGAAGGGTCAACACGGCCTGGCAACCAGCCGGCGCCACCCGCGACACGCCACCGGGCTGGATCTCACCCATGGGTCCGGACCTACAAGGCCGAATACCAGGACTGGGAACCAACCACCTGGCCAGAACCACCGTCCAGCCAAGACCGGCGGGAACTGCCACCCGGCCAGGAATGGGCGGAACCGCCAGGTCGTCCGGATGTACCGGATCGCCTCGACGGGGTAGACAGCTACCCTGGCGCGGGCGGCTACCAATGCCCCGAGCTTTCAGAACCTCCCGACGACAATGACGACCATGATGATATTGAGTGCCCTATGGCTTTCGACGGCCCTGAACCACCGCTGCCAGCGGATCCTTGGCCCTACTGGTCATCATCCACAGCAGCCTAAGAAACCACTCGCCTCAAAAACGTGGCCGCCATCAGGCAGGCTCGGGCGGCGCTTGCAGCCGATATTACTCGCGAGTAACGTTGGGTTCACCGGTGCCCGGCCCCTGCTGCTCCCGCTGTCCAGCAATCCTGAGGCACCGACCGCATGTCAGTCTCAATGAGGAGCCACAGAATGAGCGCCGCAGAATTCCGCAAGCTTGCCGATCTCTTCCCGGATGAGGCGGTCACTCATTCCTCCGTGCAGGACATCGAACTCCCGGCCGCAGAAGGCCATACCAGCCCTGGCGTTTTGGCCCTGATCACCCTGGACAACGGATTGGGCCCGTCCAAACCAACCACGCTCGGCCCCAACACGCTCGTTGAACTGGGATCTGTCCTCGAAGGACTCCGTGAGCGGGCGGCCGCGGGCGAGATCGCCGCCGTGGGGGTGACGGGCAAGCCGAACTTCTTCGTTGCCGGCGCCGACCTCTCCGCGGTGACAAAGCTGCAGGAGCGAGAGCACGGCCTGTGGATGGCGCAGTTGGGCCACGACGTTTATGCCACACTGGCCAACCTGGGCGTTCCCAGCTTCGCCTTCATCAACGGAGTGGCCCTCGGCGGCGGACTGGAGATCGCCCTGCAGTCCACCTACCGCACGGTGTCCACGGGCGCCGGGGCGCTTGCACTTCCCGAGGCCTTCCTGGGGCTGGTGCCCGGATGGGGCGGTGTGTATCTTCTGCCGCGGCTGATCGGGCCGGAGAATGCGGTGAAGGTGATGATCGAGAACCCGCTGAATAACAACCGCACGCTGTCCGGTTCCGAAGCCTTCAAACTCGGCATCGCGGATGCGCTGTTCGAGCCGGAGAATTTCCTCGAGCAGTCGGTCGCCTGGGCTGCGCGCGTTGTCGCCGGCACTGCCGTTTCGCATGCAGCGGTTTCGGGTACAGCACCCGAACGGCCAGCCGCCGTCGATCCAGCCGACCCGGGAGTCGCCGCGCGCTGGGTGGACGCCGTCGCTGCCGGCCGCGCCATCATCGAGGCCAAGACCTCCAATGCCTCCCCCGCGCCGGCCGAGGTACTGAACATCATGGCGGCGAACCGCACCATGACCCAGGCCGAGTCGGCCGAGCTCGAATGCGAAACGCTGGCCAGCCTCATGCAGACGGACGAGTTCCGTGCCACTGTCTACGCCTTCCTCGAACTCGTCCAGAAACGGGCCAAGCGGCCCGCCGGCGCTCCGGAGCCCGGGCTCGCCGGCCCCGTCACGAAGATCGGCGTGGTGGGCGCCGGCCTGATGGCCAGCCAGCTCGCGCTGCTGTTCGCACGCCAGTTGGGGGTTCCCGTGGTCATGACCGACATCGACCAGGAACGCGTGGACAAAGGCGTTGGCTATGTCCACAAGGAAGTGGACAAGCTGGTGACGAAGGGCCGGCTGGGCGCCGACACAGCCACTAAGGCCAAGGCGCTCGTGACAGGCTCAGTCTCCAAGGAGCCGTTCGCGGACGCCGACTTTGTCATCGAGGCGGTGTTCGAGGAGCTGAACGTCAAGAAGCAGGTCTTCGCCGAGCTTGAAGGCATCATCCGGCCGGACTGCATCCTGGCCACCAACACTTCCTCCCTGTCCGTGACGGCCATGGCCGCGGACCTGCGGCACCCCGAGCGCCTGGTGGGCTTCCACTTCTTCAATCCCGTGGCCGTCATGCCGCTGTTGGAGATCGTCCGGGCACCAAAGTCCGACGACGCCGTGATCGCCACGGCTTTCGAACTCGCCAAGGGACTGAAGAAGACGGCCGTGCTGGTCAAGGACGCCCCGGCGTTCGTGGTGAACCGGATCCTGCTGCGGCTCATGGGCGAAGTCACGGCCGCCTTCGACGAAGGCACGCCGGCAGAAGTTGCCGATGCCGCACTGCGCCCGATGGGCCTTCCGATGACGCCGTTCACGCTCCTGTCCATGGTGGGGCTGCCGGTGGCCCAGCACGTTCAGGAATCACTGCATGCGGCATTCGGGGACCGTTTCCCGGTCTCGCAGAACCTGCAGAAACTTGTCGACAACAACATCCGCTCCCTGTGGTCCGGGTCCGGGGACGGCGGCCAGGAGATCCCTGCAGCCACAGCGGCCCTGATGTCCTTTGGCAGCACACCGTCAACCGCCGAGGAAGTGTTGCGCCGGACCCAGGACGCACTGGCCGAGGAGATCGGGCTGATGCTCGAAGAGGGCGTGGTGGCAGCGCCCCAGGATATCGACCTCTGCATGATCCTGGGCGCCGGTTGGCCGATGTTCCTCGGCGGGATCACCCCCTACCTCGACAGGGTGGGAGCTTCGGAGCGCGTCAACGGCAAACGGTTCCTGCCCCCAGGCGTGGCATCCCGCTCCTGACACAGCGCTCCTGACACACCGTTCCTGACACGGCGTTCCTGACACAGCGCGAACGGGCACGTGCGACCCTGCCGGCCGGCGGGGCCTCAGGTGTCCGTTCGCGCTCGGTACCGCCAGCTGGGGTGGGGCCGGCAGGGGCCGGCGGCTTCATGGAGGCTCAGTGCGGCCGGAGCCTGCCGCCGTCGAGCCTGAGTAGCCGGTGCCCGTGGGACCTTGCGAACCGGAGGTCGTGCGTAACCATCACGACGGCGGCGCCGCGGCCGGCCGCCGCTGACACGGCGTCGGTGAGCCGCTTCAGGCCGTGCGCGTCCAGGGCCACCGTTGGTTCATCGAGCGCCAGGACAGACGGTTCGCGCGCCAGGACGGTGGCGAGGGCCAGCAGCCGCTGGCCGGACGCCGGCAGCTCATGGGGATGGGCGCTGTCGAGGTCCGCAAGCCCGACGGCGGCCAAGGCTGCGGATGCGCGTTCCTGGGCCGCGGTGCTGAAGAGCCGGTCCAGCCCGAACAAGACTTCCCGCAGCGCGGTGCGCTCGAACAGCTGGTCGTGCGGGTGCTGGAACAGGAGCCCCAGCCGGCGGGCAACCAGGCCGGTGGGAACGCCGGCAATGGACTCCCCGGCAACGCGGACGTCACCGCGATACGGCCGGTACAGGCCGTTGAAGAGCCGGAGCAGCGTGGACTTGCCGGCACCGTTGGGCCCGGTAACGGCGACGATTTCCCCGGGCATCACCCGCAGGTCCACATCCTGCAGGAGCAGGCTGTCCCCTGCATCCACCTGACCTGCCCCGAAACCGAAAGCCACATTCGCCAGCTCCAAAGCCGCAGCAGTTTCAACGGCAACAGCCGCCACGGAAGACGTCAGCAGAGCAGGCGGCGCAGGCCTCGGACCGGACTCCAGACCGGGCTCCGGCGCCGGCCCGGACTCCGCGTTCGGCGCTGAGTCCGGTTCCGGGCGTGGGTTCGCGTCCAGGCAGGCGGCCGAGATCACGACGCCGGACTCAGCCAGCGCCGTACCCTGCAGGATCCTGCCCGGCGGTCCGGCCGCCGTCACCTCCCCGTCTTTCAATACCAGCCAGCGCTCCGCGACGCGGGTCAGCGCGTCGGCGTGCTGGCTCAGCACCAGTACGGCTGTGCCCCGGGCCGTCTCGGCATGGACCAGCTCTACGACCGTCCGGATCCCGGCCTGGTCCAGGGACTCGAGCGGCTCGTCGAGGACCAGGACGCCGGGACCGTCCACCACTGCGCAACCCACAGCCAGACGGCGGAGCTCGCCGCCGGACAGCGTTGCGGGGTCCCGCTGCATCAGCCCGTCGAGTCCTGTCCGGCGGGCAATATCCGCCACGGTCCGCACCATCTCGGCCCGCGGGACTCCGCGGTTCTCCAGGCTGAAGGCGAGCTCCTCCGCCACGGTTCCGCGGACCGCCGAGAGCATGGACGCTGCGTCCTGCGGGACGTAGCCGACATGCCGTGCCCACGCCCCGGGATCAATCCGCGGATCATCCGGCACCCCAGCAAAGGTCAGCGTTCGGCTCTGGGCAGGATGCCCGGCCACCTCCAACTGCAGGCTCCCGGCCAGCGTTCCATACCTGCCGCCGAGCAGCCAGGCACCAAGGAGCCGTCCCAGTGTGGATTTTCCGCTGCCCGATCCGCCCAGCACCGCCGTCAGCGTGCCGGAAGCGGCGGCCAACTCCACCCCACGCAGCGCTGGACTGCCGTCACCGTAGTACGAATACGAGTCAATGGAGGCCAGCAGCGTGGTGCCCTCTGTCCTGTCACCAGTCATCCAGGGCCACCACAGGACTGAGAAAGGGCGCTCAGCGATCCGGCCGAAAGCGCCGCGGCGACGCGCCACCCCACCGCCGCCAAGGCAAGCAGGACAGCCACAGTACGAAAGACCGCCTGGGCGGCGGAATCGGGAACCTCCGTGTAGCTGGACCGGGGACCCGCGCTCCGGAACCCCCTCGCGTCGAGGGACTGGGCCCGGATGCCTGCGTCGTGAACCAGGCCCAGCACCAGCGGGACCATCTGCAGCCGGATGGCCGCAGCCCGGCTGCCGATCCCCCGTCCCACCACGAGACCGCGCGACTCCTGCGCCTGGCGGACCTTGTCCAGCCGCGCGGCGACGAGCGGGGCAAGCAGCAGCGTGGACGCCAGCACATACCCCACCTGCGGCGGGACACGGCGGGCGGACAGCGCGGCAACCAGTTGGGGAACCCGGACGCTGAAGGAAAACACCATCAGCACCAGGACGAGGGCTGCGGTGCGGAGCCCCATCTCCACGGCGAAGGCCAGCCCCTCGGCAGTGACCCGGGCGGGACCCCAGCTGGCGAGCACGGTGCGCCCCTCCGGGAAGAAAAGTCCGTGGATCACCAGCAGCGAAAGCCAGAACGGCACGATGATGGCAGCCCCGGCCAGCAAGACCCTGCGGACGGTGCCCGCGACGGCGGAGAGCAGCACTGCACCGGCTGCCACGGTGAGCGATACCGCCCAACTGTCGGCCGCCGTCGTAATGACCAGGACGGCGACGGCGGCCGTCAGCGTGGTCATCGGGTTGAGGCGCGGGGACACCTGGCCGGCGGTTCCGGAGTCAGGAATTCCGCGCCGCCGGTTCCTTGCCGGCCAGGACGCGGAAGCGGCGGACGAACGGGAACTGGAACGTAGTGCGCCGGGGCAGGGCGTAGACCAGCATGGCGGCGATGGCGAAGACGATGGCCTTGTCCATGGGATCAGAGATCAGGGCCTGCTTGGTGATGGCGGCCAGCAGGGTGTCGCCCATGGCCCGGAAGGCGCTGACAATCGCACCGGTGCCGGCTCCGGACGTGCCGCCGAAGACGAAGGCTGCGATAGGAGCGGACACCACGCCCGCGATGATCCCGGTGACGAAGCCGGCCACCGGCGCCAGGTAGAACCGGCGGAACAGCCCGTACCGTGCGGCTACGCTGGCCAGGAACCCGATCAGCGCGGCGCCGGCAGCGAAGGGCAGGACCGTCGGGTTGAAGAACGACCAGACGATGCTGCTCAGGGCGCCGGTGGCGGCGCCGGCCGCAGGGCCGGCCAGCACGGCAATGAGCACCGTGCCGATGGAGTCGAGGTAGAACGGCAGGCCGCTGGTGCCCATGAGCTGTCCCAGCACGATGTTCAGGACCAGTGCCACGGGGATGAGCACAACCGTGGACGTGGGCAGGGTGGGAAGCACGCCCACGATCAGCAGGAGGGCGCCGAGGAGGAAGCCGCCCAGCGCGACGATGGACGAGACGCTGCCGAGCCCGCCCGCGATGTCGGCAGGCTGGGTGAGGACCAGGAAAATGAACGTGGCGGCGATGGCAACAGCACCGAGCAGTTCGAGCACCCTTCGGCGGCGGGCAGCTTTCCGGTCCGTGGGAGGAAGTGTCAGGGACGGCTGTGACATGGTGGATCCTTAGGCTGAAAACGGCGGGTCCCGCACCCGTGGCGTGATGTTCCGCGTACGCGGAAGCGGGCGCCTATGTCACCTCGGCGCGGCTACCATCCTACCGACCCGCGGGCACGCCGTGCCACGGCCCCTGCACGCCGTGTTACGGTCCCGGCTGAAACGGCCGCGCCCCCACTGAAGCGGCCAGGGCCCCCACCGAGGAGATCAGCTCGTCGAAGCACTGCGAGGGGTCGTTCGACGTGACAATCCTGGCGTTGAACGGCTCCTTCCAGATGCCCCGGAAGTCGGCGACGGTGGTACCGACCAGGCGGGGAGCCTCCGTTTCCACATGCACTGTGGCTGGACGCGTGCCATACGGCGTGCGCCCGATGGCCGCGGCGGCGGCGAAGGCATCATGCATGTGCGCAATGAAGCCCTGGTCGTACAACCGGTGGAACTCCATGTAGAAACGGATGGCATCAGAAAGGCACGCCACGAGCGGGTTGTCCGAGCGGCTTCGCTGCCCCTCCGGCTGTTCGGGCAGGACAAGTTCCGGTTCGGCTCCGGCAGCCTCGGCGAGACGCTGCAGGTGCTCGGGCCGCAGCTCGATGCGTTCCGTGGTCTCGAGCGCGCACACCACCGGAAGGTTCTCCTCCGGAAGCCCGCTGTAGGCGGCGAAGACTTCCCCGGCCGCATGCGGGTCCACGGAAACGTTCCACTCCGCCGTCGGCGTCGTGTTGCCCTGATAATTGAAGCAGCCGCCCATGATGACCAGCCCCTTGAGCAGCTTGGGGAGGTCAGGTTCAGCCCGCAGCGCCAGCGCGAAGTTGGTCAGTGGCCCGGTGATGAGGCCGGTGATCTCCCCCGGGCGTGCCCGGGCCGTTTCCACCCACACGTCGACGGCATGCCGCGGTGAGATCTCCTGCTGCGGCGGCGGAAGCTCGGCGTAGCCGATCCCCTGCGGCCCGTGGGTTTCCTCGGTGGTGACCAGCGGAATCTCCAGCGGCACTTCCGCGCCCATGGCGACTTCAATGCCTGCCCGGCCGCAGAGCTCCAGCAGGGCGAGGTTGTTCAGCGCCACCTGCCGGGCACCCGTGTTGCCCGCCGTGCACGTGATGGCCTCGATCCGGACCTCCGGCCGGGACAGCAGGTAGACCAGCGCAAGGGCGTCGTCGATCCCGGTGTCAACATCCATGAGGATGGACGACATCAGAACAGGGCCACCTTCGGGGTCTGCGGGAAGATGGCATCCAGTTCGTCGAGTTCGGCCCGGTCCGGCACCCAGGCCACTGCCCCGGCGTTCTGCCGGACCTGTTCCGGGCGGGTGGCGCCGGCAATCACGCTGCTGACCGACGGCTGTGCCGCCAGCCAGGAGAACGCCACCTGGACCTCGGTCAGGTCACGGGCCGCGGCGAAGGCGCTGAAGGCCTTCAGCTGCTGCCAGTCGGCGTCGTGCACCAGGTTGGTCCGCGTGTGGCTGAGGCGCGAGCCTTCCGGCGCCTGGTCCTGCGCGTACTTGCCGGTCAGCAGGCCGTTGGCCAGCGGGAAGTAGGGCAGCACACCCAGCCCGTACGCCTCGGCAGCCGGTGTGACCTCCTGCTCGGCGCGGCGGTCCAGCAGGTTGTAGTGGTTCTGCGCGGAGACAAACCGGGCGCCGCCGCGGGCACGGGCCACGAATTCAGCCTCGGCGATCTGCCAGCCGGCACGGTTCGAGTGGCCGATGTACCGGACCTTGCCGCTGGTGACGAGGTCGTTCAGCGCGTCCAGGGTCTCCTCGATCGGCGTCTGGGGATCGGGCGTGTGGAACTGGTACAGGTCGATGTAGTCCGTGCCGAGCCGGCGCAGCGAGGCCTCCGCGGCCCGGATGACATAGCGGCGCGAGCCGCGGGCGCCGAAGTCCTCACCGTTGGCTCCGCGCATGTCCATGCCGAACTTGGTGGCCACCACGACGTCGTCGCGCCTGGCCCCCAAGGCCTTGCCGAGCATCGTTTCGCTGAGTCCCGGCTCGCGGCCGTAGGTGTCCGCGACGTCGAAAAGGGTTACCCCGGCGTCGAGCGCGGCATGCACGACGGCGTCCGTCCCCTCCTGCGATTCGGTCACCGTGTTTGTCCGGCCCAGGTTGTTGCAGCCGAGGCCCACGACGGAGACGGTCAGTCCGGATTTTCCAAGACGGCGGTATTCAGTCATGGAATCACCCTATAACGGCGCAGGCGGCAGCTCCCTCGGGCGGCCGATCCAGCCCGCTTCACGGCGGGCCGTTGCCCACCTGCCTGCAGGACCGGTTCAGGCGGAGGCGAAGTCCAGGCCGTGCTCCTCCAGCGCATCCTGGAGCTGGGCGAGGGTCCGCGGGCAGATGCCCGGCAGCGCCGCCAGCTGGCGCCGGCCGAACTGCGCCAGCTGTTCAAGGGACTCCACACCCGAATGGGCAAGGATTCTGCGGTCGGGCGAGGCGAGGCCCCGCGGAAGCGGCGTGCGGCCCGGCTGGGCTGACTTCTTTGTCATGACGTTCTGCCTTCCCTTGTGCTGTGACTGCTTGAGATGCTGCGACTGCGTGAGGTGCTTGAACTGCCTTGGGTAATGCTGGATTAGGTGGAGAAAATGGGTTAGAGGGTGAAGCTGGTCACCTGCTTGGGCGAATGCTTGACCTTCAGGGCCGAGAGGTCGCCGTAGGGGGCGGCGCCGATGCTCAGCTTGGTGAAGTCGAGGTCCTCGCCGCGGATGCAGACCTTGATCGCGTTCACGGCCTTGTTCACGTCCGGGCAAAGGCAGAAGATATTCAGCTTGGCGTCACCGAATTCGGAGCGGTCCACAATGCCCAGGCCGCGCCAGGCCAGGTGGCCGGACAGCGCGTCCTTGGCTTTTTCCTCGAGGTAGCGGTCGCGGCTGGTGCCTTCCCTGGTCTTCAGTGCGTACTGGGCCACCACCCAATACTGTTCCTCGTCCGGAATCTCGGCGTAGCCGTCTTCCGTGCAGGCCATCTCGAAGGCATCCATCAGGCGTTCGGCGGCATCGGCGTCCGGAACGTCGGTCTCCTGGGTCTTGCTCTGGTGGCCCACGGCGCCGTGGTTCATGACGAACTGGCTGTAGTCCTCGTCGTACCAGGCTTCCCGGAAGAGCAGGGTCCCCTCGTCATCGCGCTTGTAGACCCGGATAATTCCGCTCATGCCCGTCCTCTCGTAAACCAGGTGGTATCGGTGCCGTCAAAAGGCGCATCCTGGCCCTTGACGGCCAGGAACAGTGAGTCGCACTCGGCCTGCATGGCACGCGCCAGCGTCTCAGGGTACTCCATGCGGAGCCGGTGCTCGGCGAATTCGTCCTCGTCGTCGACGAACACGCCGCGGTTCACCGAGCGGATGACGTCCAGGTCCATGTCGATGACATGGAATTCCGTTAGGCCGGGCTTGATCCGGCGCCACTCGTGGCCGGTGGCCAGGTCGACATAGACGCGGAAGTCGCCCGGGTACGTGTCGTCGTAGAAGGTGACCACAAACTCCCCGGTCCGCGGTACGAGGAGCACGGCGTCGGAGGCGGTGTAAAAGGCGGCGCCGGGGCGGGAGCAGAATTCGTTGGCCGGCTGGAAGATCCACCAGCCGTGCTGATCCTCGCCGAGGTAGCGGCCGGGCACCACCCAATGGGCCGTGCCGTCCCACTTGCGGTTCCGGGACACCACCAGTTCGCCTGGCTGCAGGGAATCGGGCTCCCTCACAGTTTGGGCAGGCTTCCCGTGGTGGGGTGTTCCTGGCCGGGCAGCGGACGCGCGAACGGGACCTTGGTCCCGAGAACCTGGGCAACGACGTCGTGGGTGATCTGCTGGGCGGTGAGGCCCACCCGTTCCAGCACCTGGCTCCGCGTTCCGTGGTCCAGGAATTCGACCGGCAGTCCCACCTCGTTCAGGGCGGTGTCCACACCGGCGGCGCGCATCTCCTGGCGGATCCGCGATCCGACTCCCCCCGCCCGGACGCCGTCCTCGATGCAGATGACGAGCCGGTGCCTGGCGGCCAGGGCGATGATCGACTTCCGGACCGGGAGCACCCAGCGCGGGTCGACGACCGTGGAGCTGATGCCCTGGGCACCGAGCCGGTTGGCGACGTTCAGCGCCAGCTCGGACATGGCGCCAACGCTGACGATCAGGACGTCGTTTTCGGTGGAGCCGGCGGGGCGGCGGGACAGCACGTCCACGCCGTCGTCGAGCCGTTCGATGGCCTCGACCTCGGCGCCGACGGTTCCCTTGGAATAGCGGATGACAGTGGGGGCGTCCTCGATGGCGACGGCTTCGCGGAGCTCCTCGCGCAGCCGTGTGGCGTCGCGCGGTGCGGCCAGGTGCAGCCCGGGAACGATCTGGACCATGGCCATGTCCCACATCCCGTGGTGGCTGGCGCCGTCGGGGCCGGTGACGCCGGCGCGGTCCAGGACGACCGTTACACCGGCCTTGTGCAGGGCGACGTCCATCAGGAGCTGGTCGAAGGCACGGTTGAGGAAGGTGGCGTAGACGGCCACCACCGGGTGCAGCCCGCCGAAAGCCATGCCGGCGGCGGAGGTGAGGGCGTGCTGTTCGGCAATGCCGACGTCGAACACGCGTTCCGGGTGACGTGCCGCGAACTTGTGCAGCCCCACGGGGATGAGCATGGCGCCGGTGATGCCGACGATGTCCTTGCGCTCGTCGGCGATGTCCGCGATTTCATCGGCGAAGACCGACGTCCAGGACTTCGCGCCGCCGGCTTCTGCGGGCTCCCCCGTCTCGGGGTCGATGATTCCGACGGCGTGGAACTGGTCCGCTTCATGGGCACGGGCGGGTGCGTACCCGTGGCCCTTTTCGGTCATGGCGTGCACGATGACCGGGCCGGCGTAATTCCTGGCAGTGGAGAGGGCGTGTTCCATGGCCTGGAGGTTGTGGCCGTCCACCGGGCCGATGTACTTCATGCCGAGGTCCTCGAACATGCCCTGCGGGGCCCACCAGTCCTTGATGCCCTTTTTCATGGCGTGCAGGCTCTTGTAGGTGAACTGGCCCGCGGGGCCGCCGTTCTGGAGCTTCTTCTTCCACCAGTCCAGGGCGCCCTCGTAGGCGGGGGCGGCGCGGAGGGAATCGATGGTGGGGCGCAGCGACGCCAGGTAGTCGGCGAAGCCGCCCACCGTGGGCGCGTAGGAGCGGCCGTTGTCGTTCACGACGATCACGACGCGGCGCTTCTTGTCCGCCGCGATGTTGTTGATGGCTTCCCAGGCCATGCCGCCGGTAAGCGCGCCGTCCCCGACGACGGCGACAACGTACCGGTCGCCGTCGCCGGTCAGCTGGCGGGCGCGGGAAATGCCGTCGGCCCAGGACAGCGAGGAGGAGGCGTGGGAGCTTTCGACGATGTCGTGCTCGGACTCGGCCCGGTCCGGGTAGCCGGACAAGCCACCCTGCTGGCGGAGCGTGCTGAAGTCGTGCCGTCCGGTGAGGAGCTTGTGCACGTACGACTGGTGGCCGGTATCAAAGACGATGCTGTCCCGGGGCGAATCGAAGATCCGGTGCACCGCCATGGTCAGTTCGACGACGCCGAGGTTGGGACCCAGATGCCCTCCCGTCTGGGAGACGTTGCCGATCAGGAATTCCCTGATCTCGGCGGCCAGCTGATCCAGCTGCGCCGCGGACAACTTGCTCAGGTCCTGCGGATTCCGGATGGTCTCCAAGATTCCCAACGGCCCCTCCTTCGGCTGGTAGACATGCCTATTAACTCTAACGCCTCCGCGCAAACGCGCGAGGCAGTGCAAGTGCGTGGGGCAGTACTGCCCGCAACGCAGAAGCCCCGGCCGGTCTGCTGACCGGCCGGGGCCTCATCGCTGCTTACCGGGCCTGGCCCGGCTGAATCCCGCTAGTTAGCGGAGATCTGGCGCAGCACGTACTGCAGGATGCCGCCGTTGCGGTAGTAGTCCGCTTCACCCGGGGTGTCGATGCGGAGCACTGCGTCGAAGGACTTGGAAGAGCCGTCCTCGGCGGTGGCCGTGACCTTGAGGGTTTTGGGCGTGGTGCCTTCGTTCAGGGCAGTGACGCCCTCAACGGCGAAGGTTTCCGTGCCCGTCAGTCCCAGCGTGGCAGCGGATTCGCCGGCCGGGAACTGCAGCGGAAGGACGCCCATGCCGATGAGGTTGGAGCGGTGGATGCGCTCGTAGCTCTCGGCGAGGACGGCCTTGACACCCAGCAGTGCGGTGCCCTTGGCGGCCCAGTCACGGGACGAACCGGAGCCGTACTCCTTGCCCGCCAGGACCACCAGCGGGGTGCCGGCTGCCTGGTAGTTCTGGGCGGCGTCGTAGACGTAAGCCTGCGGGCCGTCAGCCTGGGTGAAGTCGCGGGTGAAGCCGCCCTCCACGCCGTCCAGGAGCTGGTTCTTGATGCGGATGTTCGCGAACGTGCCGCGGATCATGACCTCGTGGTTGCCACGGCGTGAGCCGTAGGAGTTGAAGTCCTTGCGCTCCACGCCGTTGGCCAGGAGGTACTGGCCGGCGGGGGTGTCGGACTTGAACGAACCGGCCGGGGAGATGTGGTCCGTGGTGACGGAGTCGCCGAGCTTGAGCAGCACGCGGGCCCCCGTGATGTCCTGGACGGGCTCCGGCTGGGCCTTCATGCCCTCGAAGTACGGGGGCTTCCGGACGTACGTGGACTTTTCATCCCAGGCGAAGGTGTCGCCGGCCGGGGTGTCGAGTGCCTTCCAGCGGTCGTCGCCCTCGAAGACGCCCTCATAGCCCTTGGCGAACATCTCCTTGTCGATGGAGGAGTCGATGACTTCCTGGACCTCGACCGGGTTGGGCCAGATGTCCTTGAGGAAGACGTCGTTGCCTGCTTCGTCCTTGCCCAGGGCGTCGGTGTCGAAGTCGAAGTCCATGGAACCGGCCAGGGCGTAGGCGATGACCAGCGGCGGGGAGGCCAGGTAGTTCATCTTGACGTCCGGGTTGATGCGGCCTTCGAAGTTGCGGTTGCCCGAGAGCACGGCGCTGACGGCGAGGTCGTTGGCCTGGATGGCCTCGGAGATCTCGGCTTCCAGCGGACCGGAGTTGCCGATGCAGGTGGCGCAGCCGTAGCCCACAATGTAGAAGCCCAGCTTCTCCAGGTACGGGGTGAGGCCCGACTTCTCGTAGTAGTCGGTGACCACCTTGGAGCCGGGGGCGACGGAGGTCTTGACCCATGGCTTGGCGGTGAGGCCCTTGTTCACGGCGTTGCGTGCCAGCACCGCGGCGGCAAGCATGACCGAGGGGTTGGACGTGTTGGTGCACGAGGTGATCGACGCGATGGTCACCGCTCCGTGGTCCAGGTCGAACTCGCGGCCGTCCTCCATCTTCACGGCGACGGGGCTGGAAAGGCGGCCCTCGGCGCCGTGCGCGGCGGAGTACTTCGGCGGAACACGGTCGGTGTCGGTCACGTGCGTGCCGCCGGTGGTGAACGAGGGCGGGTCGGAAGCCGGGAAGCTTTCCTCCAGCGACTCATCCAGCGTGCCGGCGTCGGCGTCGTGGGTGACGTAGTTCTTGAGGTCGTGGCGGAATTCGTCCTTGGCCTCGGTCAGCTCGATGCGGTCCTGCGGACGCTTCGGGCCGGCGATCGACGGAACCACGGTGGAGAGGTCCAGCTCGAGGTACTCGGAGAAGCGCAGCTCGCGGGAAGGATCGTGCCACAGGCCCTGTTCCTTGGCGTAGGCCTCCACGAGGGCAACGTTTTCCTCGGAGCGGCCGGTGAGGCGCAGGTAGTCGAGCGTGACGTCGTCGATCGGGAACATGGCAGCCGTGGAGCCGAACTCCGGGCTCATGTTGCCGATGGTGGCGCGGTTGGCCAGCGGCACCGCGGCAACGCCTTCGCCGTAGAACTCCACGAACTTGCCAACAACGCCGTGCTTGCGGAGCATCTCGGTGATGGTGAGGACCACGTCGGTGGCGGTGGCGCCGGCAGGGATGCTGCCGCTGAGCTTGAAGCCCACAACGCGCGGGATCAGCATGGAAACCGGCTGGCCCAGCATGGCAGCCTCGGCTTCGATGCCGCCGACGCCCCAGCCGAGCACGCCCAGGCCGTTGACCATGGTGGTGTGCGAGTCGGTGCCGACGCAGGTGTCGGGGTAGGCACGCAGCGCACCATCCACTTCGCGGGTCATGATGGTGCGGGCCAGGTATTCGATGTTGACCTGGTGCACGATACCGGTTCCCGGCGGGACGACCTTGAAGTCGTCGAACGCGGTCTGGCCCCAGCGCAGGAACTGGTAGCGCTCACCATTGCGCTGGTATTCGATCTCCATGTTGCGCTCCAGTGCGCCGGAGTTGCCGAAAACGTCGATCTGGACGGAGTGGTCAATGACCATCTCGGCCGGAGCCAGCGGGTTCACCCTCTTCGGATCACCGCCGAGCTCCTTGACAGCCTCACGCATGGTGGCAAGGTCCACCACACAGGGGACACCAGTGAAGTCCTGCATGATCACGCGGGCGGGCGTGAACTGGATTTCGGTGTCGGGCTGGGCATTCGGGTCCCATCCTGCCAGGGCGCGGACGTGATCGGCAGTGATGTTCGCGCCGTCCTCGGTCCTCAACAGGTTTTCAAGCAGTACCTTAAGGCTGAACGGAAGGTTGTCTGAACCTTCAACGGAGTTCAACCGGAAAATTTCGTATTCGGTTCCGGCAACATTAAGTTTGCCTTTTGAACCGAAGCTGTCCACAGTGCTCATCGCAGGACTCCTCTCGCAACAGTTTCATCTTTGTCGCGCGGTTGACCGCTTGCTAGTTAGGGCAGCCTAATTAGTGCAGGCAGTAACAAACTGCGTGGTCAGCCGGGAACACGGGCGCGACATGGGACTACGAGCCCCATAGTAGTGGCATCAGCCGCGGGGAGTCAGCAGTGCCACAGTCTCCAGGTGGTGGGTGTGCGGGTACAGGTCGAACGCCCGCAGACCGGCCAGCTCCCAGCCGCCCTGCTGGAAGTAACCAATGTCGCGTGCGAACGACGACGGGTCGCAGGAAACGTAGGCAATGGCGCGGGGCTTTGAGTCGATCAGCTGGCTGACCACGGTCTTGCCGGCACCGGCCCGCGGCGGGTCGAGAATGAGGGCGTCGAACTGGCGGGGCCGCTGGCGGAGCACCCGTTCCACCTTGCCCTGCACGATCTCCACCTGCGGTGCACCGTGCAGGTTTTTCCGGGCGTCCCGGCTGGTGCCGGGGGCGCCCTCCACCGAGAGCACAGACCCGGTCTCCCCCACCGCGTCGGCCAGCGGGGCCGTGAACAGGCCCGCACCGGCGTACAGGTCCGCCACCGCGGCGCCGGGTTCCAGGAAACCGCCGTCGTGGAGGAATCCGGTGACCGCGCCCACAAGGGTTTCCGGTGCGTCCCGGTGGATCTGCCAGAACCCGGCGCCCGTGACCCGGTAGTCGTGGCCGGCCGCAGATTCCTGCACCCAGGTCCGGCCGCGGAGCTGCAGGGTTTCGTTCTTGAGGGGGTCGTAGCTGGCCACGGACACGTCCACGGGAAGCTGGGACAGGATGGAGTTCAGCCGTTTGGCGCGCGTCCCGGGGGCCGGGGCGAGCAGCACGAGCGGCCGCGAGCCGTTGGCGGGTGCGGCCACCTCCACCCGCTCGATGCCCTGAAGGTCTACATCCCAAAGCCGCAGGGCATTGATTCCGTCGACGGCCAGCGGCATCTCCTGCACAGGGATCACCTGGTCGGAGCGGTGGGCGTGCATGCCCAGCCGGCCATTCTTGGTGACGCCAAAGCTGGCGCGGGTGCGCCACCCAAGTCCGGCCCCGCCGTCGTCCGTTATCCCGGAACTTGCTGCTCCGACCGCTTCCACGTCCGGGGAAAGTTCGACGGCGGCCAGCCGCCGGAGCTGCTCGGCCAGCACCTCCGATTTGAGGCTCCGCTGGCGTTGCAGGGACACGTGGCCGAGTTCGGCGCCGCCGACCGGCGGGCGACCGTGGGCCCAGGAGCCGGCGGAGTCGGCGGTCCGCCAGAAGTGCGGCACCCGGTCCGGCGAGGCATCCAGGACTTCAACAACGTCCGCGCGCCAGAACTTGGCCTTCTCCTCGGCGTCGGTGAGCCGGACCCGCACCCGCTCCCCCGGGATGCCGTGGCGGACGAAGACCACGCGGCCCTCGTGCCGGGCCACGCAGTGTCCGCCGTGGGCCACGGGGCCGACGTCGACCACCAGTTCGAGTCCGGTGGAGGTGGTCTGGGTGTCCGGGCTCATTGAATGTCCTGCAGTCTCTTGGCTTCTTCGGATGATTTGAGCTGCCAGGGGACGCTGGCAACCATGACGCCCGGCTCAAAGTGGAGCCGGGTCTTGATGCGGAGGGCTGTCTGGTTATGCACCAGCTGCTCCCACCATTTACCCACCACGTACTCGGGGATGTAGACCACGATCAGGTCCCGGGGCGAGTCCCGGCGCATGTTCTTGATGTAGTCCATGATCGGCGTGACCGTCTCGCGGTAGGGGCTGGCGAGGATGGTCAGCGGAACCGGGATCTCCAGTTTCTCCCAGTCGGCGAGGGTGTGGGCTGTCTCCTCGGGGTTGATGTCCACGGTGATTGCGTCCAGCCGCGACGGCCGGGACGCCCGTGCATAGGCCAGCGCCCGGAGCACGGGCTTGCGGACATGCGACACCAGCAGCACAGCGTGCACGCGGGTGGGCAGGGCGCGCGGCGAGGAGTCCTCGTCCACCGCCAACTCCTTGGCCACGTTGTCGTAGTGGGCGCGGATGCTCCACATGATGAGGAACAGGACGAACATGGCGAGCAGGGCAATCCAGGCGCCCTGCTCGAACTTGGTGATGAGCACGATCGCCAGCACCAGGGCGGTCATGCCGAAGCCGATCATGTTGATGGTTCGCGACTTGAGCATCCGGCGTTTGACGGCCTTGTCCTTGGCCAGTTTCAGCTCCCGGCCCCAGTGCCGGACCATGCCCAGCTGGCTGGCCGTAAAGGAGATGAAAACACCGACGATATACAGCTGGATGAGCTTGGTCACATCCGCGTTGAACGACAGGATGAGCACCAGCGCGCCGGCGGCCAGGGCAAGCACGCCGTTGCTGAAGGCGAGCCTGTCGCCGCGGGTGCGCAGCTGCCGGGGCAGGTAGCCGTCCTGGGCCAGGATGGAGCCCAGCACCGGGAAGCCGTTGAAGGCGGTGTTGGAGGCGAACACCAGGATGACGCCGGTGGCCGCGACCACGATGTAGAACGGAATAGAGCCGGAGCCGAAGATGGTCTGCGCAATCTGGCTGATCGCCGGGTTCTGGATGTACCCCTCCGGAAGGGGCCGGCCGTTGAGCAGGAACTCGGTGGCCGGGTCCAGCACGATGTGCACCTTGGTGGCGTTGGCCAGGTAGATGATCCCTGCCAGCATGGCCGAGGCGATGATGCCGAGCAGCAGAAGGGTGGTGGCCGCGTTTTTGCTCTTGGGCTTTTGGAAGTTCGGCACGCCGTTGCTGATGGCCTCCACACCTGTCAGTGCCGCGGCGCCGGAGGAAAAGGCGCGCAGCAGCAGGAACGCGCCGGCAAGGCCTACGAGTCCCTGGTCGAAGTCGGGTGAGGGGACGATCGTGAACGCCGCCGACGGCGCCTGGCCCAGCTGGCCGGTCACGGCCTGGAAGATCCCGACGACGGTCATGCCCAGGATGGAGGCCATGAAGATGTACGTCGGCACCGCGAAGACGCTGCCGGCCTCCTTGATGCCGCGCAGGTTGACCAGCGCCAGGATCACCACGCCAATCGTGGCGATGAGTGCCTGCTGTCCATGCAGGGACGGGATGGCAGTAGTGAGGTAGGTGGCCGCCGAGGACATGGACACGGCGACGGTCAGGACGTAGTCCACCAGCAGGGCGGACGCAACCGTCAGTCCCGCGTACTTTCCCAGGTTCTCGTTCGCAATCTCGTAGTCACCGCCGCCGGACGGGTAAGCATGGACGTTCTGCCGGTAGGACGCCACCACAGTGAGCAGGACCACCATGACGGCGAGGCCGACGAGCGGGGAAATGGTCACCGCGCTCACGCCGGCCAGGGCCAGCGTGAGGAGAATCTCATCGGGGGCGTAGGCAACGGATGACAATGCATCCGAGGCGAAGATGGGGAGCGCGATCCTCTTCGGCAGGAGGGTGTGGGCCATCCTGTCGTTCCGGAAGGGCCTTCCCACCAGCACGCGCTTCACGGCATTCAGAATTGTCAGCACCACACAAAGTTAGTCTGATTCGCACGCGATGTCATGGCAGGTTTCCGGCGGTAGAGTCTTACGGAGCAGTCGGCGAACAGTTGAGGAGAGAACGCGTGGCGCACTTCGTGATCATGGGTTGTGGACGCGTTGGGGCCACCTTGGCGCACACGCTCGAGGATGCCGGCCATTCGGTGGCCATCATCGACCAGGATGACCGCGCCTTCCGCCGCCTCCGCTCGGGCTTCACCGGCCGGAAAGTCACCGGCGTCGGCTTTGACCGCGACACCCTGAAGCAGGCCGGCGTTGCGGACGCCTATGCCTTCGCGGCCGTGTCCAGCGGCGACAACTCCAACATCCTGGCCACCAGGGTGGCACGCGAGACATTCCATGTGCCGCACGTGGTGGCCCGCATCTACGACCCCGGCCGCGCCGAGATCTACCAGCGCCTGGGCATCCCCACGGTGGCCGCGGTGCGCTGGAGCGCCGACCAGGTCCTGCGCCGCATCCTTCCCGAACAGCACCTCGCCGGGGACTTCCGCGACCCGTCCGGCCGCCTCGTGCTGGCCGAACTGGATTTGCATCCCGAATGGGTGGGCCATCCGGTCTCCTCCATCGAAAAGGTGGCCGACGTCCGGGTCGCCTACCTGACCCGGTTCGGCGAGGGGATGCTGCCTGCCGCGGGCACCTCCTACCAGGACGGCGACACTGTGCATGCCATGCTGCGGGTGGACCGCACGTCCGAAGTCGCCCACATCCTCGCCAAAGCACCCGCCAAGGAGTCCTAAGTGAAAGTCGTCATCGTCGGGGCCGGAAGCGTCGGCTCCTCGATTGCCCGCGAGCTGCTGTCGCACAAGCACGAGATCCTGCTCATTGACCTCAAGCCCGAAGTGATCGGGCGCAGCGGCCTGCGCGGGGCGCACTGGCTGGTGGGCGACGCGTGCGAGCTGAGCACCCTGCAGGACGCCAAGCTCGAGGACGCCGACGTGGTGGTTTCCGCCACCGGAGACGACAAGGTGAACCTCGTCGTCTCCCTGCTGGCCAAGACCGAGTTCGGCATTGGGCGCACTGTGGGGCGCGTTAACAACCCGAAAAACGACTGGATGTTCAACGACTCCTGGGGCGTGGACGTTGCGGTGAACACACCGCAGCTCATGACTGCGCTGGTGGAGGAAGCCGTGGAGATCGGCGACCTGGTCCGGCTGCTGACCCTGCAGACAGGTGTGTCCTCCATCGTCGAGTTCACGGTGCCGCATGACTCCCACGCCATCGGGCTCACGGTGGGTGCCATCGACTGGCCGGACGACTCCACGCTGGTGGCCATTCTGCGGGACCAGGCACCGATCACGCCCAGCCGGGACGACGTCATCGATGGCGGCGACGAATTGTTCTTCGTCACCACCATCGCGGCCGAAGACCAGCTGCGCGAGCTGCTGTCACCCAGTTCAGGTGAAGGGCAGGCGTCAGGTGAAGCGCAGGCGTCCGGCGGACAGCAGGAGTCAGGTGAAGGGCAGGCGTCCGGCGGACAGCAGGAGCCCGGCAGCCCGGCGCAGGGCGGAGCGGCCACGGTCGGGGCGCCGGCAACCGCAGACCAACCGGGCCGGACAGATCAGGTGGCCCGGACAGATCAGCTGGATGACGACGGCTTCGACGGCTGACCGTCGGGCGTTGCCGCTGGCCGCGTGACGAGCCAGGCGATCCACACGCCGAGGATGTACAGCGGTGCACCCATGATGAGCCTGGTGGTGGCCAACGCCGCCAGCCCGTCCGGACCCATCAGGTACAGGGGAACCTGAACCAGCAGGCGCAGCGCCAGAACGCCGACGATGATCCACGTGCCCAGCCGGTAGGCGCGGACCCGGGCCGGGTCCTTGCGCCAGTCCAGGCCTTCGTTCCGGATGAATCCGAACAGCAGGCCGGCGATCGGCCAGCGGACGGCGATGGAGATGACCATGGCCACGATGTAGGCCGAATTGGTCAGGAATCCCGGGAGGTAGAAGTCCTCGGCTTTGCCGGTGGTGTTGGCGAGCCAGGCTGAGATGCCCACACCGACGACGCCGGCCAGCGCCTGGGTCAGCGGGCGGCGCTGCACGAGCCGGACCACGGTGAAGACGGCTGCGGTACCCAGCGCGGCTATCAGCGACGGCGTGAGCGCGGTGGTGGCGGTGAAGGCGATCAGGAAGACGAGGCCGGGCAGGATGCTCTCGGCGATTCCCTGGTAGCCGCCGGCGCTCTTCAGGACGTCGATGCGGCCGTCGTGCGTGCGGTGCAGTCCTGCCTTGGACGCGTAGTCCTCGGCCAGCCCTGCAAAACCCGGGGTTTCCGGTGCGGGCTTGGGTTCTTCGCGGCCCGGTCCCGAATCAGGGTTCTCAGGCAAAGTCATTGGTTCTCCTGGCGGGACAGTATCTCGTAGCGGGGGTTGAACATGGTGGGCATGCCTTCCTTTACGGTCAGCATGCCTTCGAGCCTGAGTTCCGTCCCGGCGTCGATTCCCGGAATGCGGCGGCGGCCCAGCCAGATGACACGCAGCCGCCCGCGCCGCTCCGCGGGAAGGGTGTCATGGTCCGAGACGATGGCCGCGAAGGCTGCCACCTCTGAGGCGGGCGCGTAGGTCACCGATTCGATGAATCCGTGGCACAGGGCGCGCCCGCGCTCCGGCAGCCCGCGGATGGGTACCGCCTGGTCCTGCGGGCCGCCTGCATCAACCAATCTGGGTGATCTCCGGCCCGCGCTCGGGCTGCTGGAGGTCCGGCGCTGCGGGAGGCACGGGTCCGGCAGCGTCCTTGGGCAGGCGCAGCTGCAGCAGGTCCCTCGGCGGCATGGGGTTCTCGCCCCGGATGACCACGATCTTCCGGAACAGGTCCTCGAGGCCGGCGGCCGCTTCACGGTCCAGCGCGGCCTCGCCGCCGAAAACGCCGCGGAGGAACCAGCGGGGGCCGTCGACGCCGACAAAGCGGGCGACGCGGTAACCCTGGCTGCCGTCCGGGGCGCCGGCCGGGAGCTTGGCCACGAGTTCGACGCCGTAGTCCCCCGGGATTTCCTCGACCTGGCCGCCCTGGCCGCCGACAGACTGGCCGATCTGCTCACGGATCTCGTCCCAGAGCCCTTCGGAGCGGGGTGCGGCGAACGCCTGCAGCTGGAGGCTTGACCCCTCAAGGTCCATGGTCACGGCGACAACGCGCTGGGTTGCTTCCTCGACTTCAAGCCGCAGCTGAAGTCCTTCGCGCGGGGCGATGAGCAGGGCGCCGAGGTCCACGTAGCCGTCGCGGCTGCTTATCTCGGAGACGTCGAAGGGACCGTTGGCCCTGCGGTCGTCCGCAGCATTCTCGGCCGGATCCGGGGTGGCGTCCGCCTGGACGTCCTCCAGTTCTGCCGATTCCTGCCTCTTGGCTTTCTTGCCCCGCCCAAAAACCATGCGTTGTCTCCTTAGTTGTGATCGTGTCGCGCGCCCCGAAAATGCGGGTGTGCGGCCCAGCCGGTGGTGTGCCGTTACGTGCCCGGTACGGCAAACCCGCCCGTGGAGCCGAACCCGCCGGCACCGCGGACAGAGTCGTTAAGCTCCCCCACGGCGACGAACTGCGCGTGCTCCACGCGCTGGATCACCATCTGTGCAATTCTATCGCCGCGCCGCAGTTCAATGGCCTGCTCGCGGTCGGTGTTGAGCAGCGTCACCGCGATCTCCCCGCGGTATCCGGCGTCGACGGTTCCGGGGGCGTTCACCACAGTGAGCCCGTGCTTGGTGGCGAGGCCCGAACGGGGGTGGATGAGGGCTACAAAACCGTCCGGCAGGGCGATGGCTACACCGGTGGGGACGAGCCGGCGCTCGCCCGGCTCCAGCACCACGTCCTCGCGGGCCCGCAGGTCCGCTCCGGCGTCACCGGGGTGGGCGTACGACGGCGCTTCCAGGCCGTCGTCGAGCATTTTCAGCTGCACCTGTACGGTGGGTGCTCCGAACTCCGCCCTGGGCGGCTGGGCAGTGGCAGTCGCGGGGGTCTGCTGGGCGAGGGATGTCATGGCCGTAGATTCGTCAGTCACAGTCCCACACTCTATCGTCCGCGCTCTGGCTCCTCCTATTGCAGTACGGCCTCCTGCTGGCCACTAAGCTGGTGGGCATGCCCGAATCAAGCGCCGCCGTCCCTGCCCGCACCCCGTCCTCACCGGACGAAACCGTTGTTTTCTCCGAAAAGCTGTGGCCTGGCGCGTGGATCTGGGTGGTCGCGGTCGGGATCGCATCGGCAGGCATCCTGGTCTTCGCCCCCATCAGCCTGGCGGCGGGCTTCACGGCAGCAGCTGTGCTGTTCGCCATTGAGGCAGTGCTGCTGGTCCTGTCCACGCCGTCGGTGACGGTGACCACGCGGACCCTGCAGGTGGGCCGGGCCAGCATCGAACGCGGTCTGGTCGGCGGGGCTGCGGCGTACCGCGGCAAGGAAGCGACGGCGGAGCGCGGGACTCGACTGAACGGCCTGGCCTACCTGTGCATCCGCGGGTGGATCGACCCGGTGGTCAGGATCGAGATCGCCGACCCGTCGGACCCGACGCCCTACTGGCTGACCTCCACGCGCCGTCCGGAGGAACTCGTCGCTGCGCTCAACGGCGCCTAGCCTTAATAGCCGCGCCTAGCCTTCACAGTCGCGGCAGTACAGCAGCCCGTTCTTTTCCAGGGCGATCTGGGAGCGGTGCCGGACCAGGAAGCACGAGGCACACGTGAACTCGTCGGCCTGGGCGGGCAGGACGCGGACCAGCAGCTCCTCACCTGACAGGTCGGCTCCAGGCAGCTCGTAGCCTTCGGCGAGATCGGACTCGTCTTCCTCCACCACTGCCGTCGGTTTCTCGGCACGGCGGGTCTTCAGCTCTTCAATCGAGTCCTCGCTGAGGTCCTCTTCGGACTTCCGCGGCGCATCATAATCAGTCGCCATGGCCTGCTGCTCACACTCCGTTGAATCGCTCGAATGATTCATCCGGGACAACGCCGGATGAACCTGGTTTGTGCCCGGTACGCGCACATTTTTCTCCAGGCTGCGCGGAAAAGCCAGAGCCCGGACCAACGCCACTCCCCTGCCTCGTCCAGGAGCCCGAAACTCCCGGAATATCGCGGCGCGCCCTCTGCCCTAACGGGAAAAGAGAGTGCGGGGTGGCAGAGTTTCGAATGATAGTAATGCCAGGGTGGAGGATTGTATGCAGGATCTACGGCTTGTAGGCGTCCACGACGACGGGGAGCATCTCCTGTTAAGCGGTACCGCCGGCGCGATGTTCCGGCTGCCGATCAATGAGGCGCTCAGGCTGGCCGCCAGCCGGCCTTCCGCGCGCCCGTCCGCGGGTCCTCCCGTTCCCATGTCTCCCCGCGACATCCAGGCAAAGATCCGCAGCGGCTCCACCGCTGCCGAGGTTGCCGCCGCCTGCGGCATGCCGCAGGAAAAGGTGGAGCGGTACGAAGGGCCGGTCCTGGCCGAACGCGCGTACATTGCACAGCAGGCCCAGAAGGTGGAGGTCGCCTCCCCCGCACCGGGGGCCGACGTCTACCGGTCGGCCTTCGGCGACAACCCCGCCACCCTCGGTGACATGGTGGCCCACCGGCTCACCGCCCACGGCATCCTGTCCACGACGCTGGAGTGGGACTCGTGGCGCCGCCCGGACGGCACCTGGACGGTGGTGGCCAAGTTTGAAACCGCAGCCGGTGGCCACGCGAGCATCGGTGAAGAACCGCCCGCGATGTGGACGTTCAACCCCACCCGCAAGTCCCTGCAAAACGCGAACCGCTGGGCCCAGCAGCTGAGTGAGCTGGAGCCGCTGGACGGGCCTGTTCCTGCCCGCCGGCTGTCCGCCGTGTCCGACAGGCCTTTCGACTTCGAGACCGACGCGGAGGCAGCGGCCCGCAGCGGCGTGGGCGCCGCTACTGGTGCGAGCCCAGACCAGCAGAAGGACCCGGACGGGCTGTTGGACATGCTGCGTTCGCGGCGCGGCCAGCGGCTTGGCGTCGATGAGGACAGCGACGACGCCCTGGCGATGCTGCTCGCAAACGGAGTGCCGGCCGCCCACCCGCGGGCAGAGGAACCACCTGCCGGCATGGAGCCGGAATCGCCGGCCGATGGTTCCTGGCCGGCAGATGATTCCGGGCACCCTGATGATCCGATACATGACAGTGCGGACCAGGAGCCGGAGCCCGAGGAGAACGACGACGACGACGGCGCCGAGGCTCCGGCGGCCGAGTTCACTCTGGCCCGGCGGCGTGACGGCCGCCCCTCGATGGTCTCCCGCCTCAACCTGGTACCCCGGCACGAGGATGCCGACGACGAGTCGCTGAAGCTTCACGACGGCGTCAGTACCAACACGCGCGAAATCACCATCGTGCCCGGCCGCACCGTCGCTTCCAGCAACCCTGCTCCGGCCAAGCCCGGGGAGTCCGACTCACCGGCGCCGCCTCCTCCCGGCCCGGTTACCGGCCGCCCTGCCAACCCGGGCCTGGACGAACTCCTGGGCCGCGGCAATGCCCGCCGCCGGCTGGAGGGGAACCGCTTGGAAGGAAGCCGTCTGGACGGAACCCGGCCGCAGCCGGGGCACGGGGCACCCCGCGCCGATCAGGACCGGGACGAACCGGAGCGCCAGCCGTCCCGGCCGAAGCGTTCAAGTGTTCCCAGCTGGGACGAGATCGTCTTCGGCACACGCGGCGACTGAGAACTAGCTACGCTTTTTACCAGCACCGTGCCACAGGCAGGCGTCCACCTCGAACGGGAGCAGCTCGTCCTGCTGGGCGATGATGCTGGCGCCATGGGCGGTGACCCGGCGCATGAAGTGCCGCCGGCACAGCGTTTCGTAGCCCACCACCGGCACATAGTCTGCATCGCTGTCCTGAGCGCCGGCCGCAGGATCAACGGCCATGTCCACATCGCCGACCACCACCTGGGCACCTTCGGTGACCATCACGCCGTCGACCGTCCTGGCGTTGTGGGTGGCGCGCCGGCCGCACCAGCACAGAGCTTCAACCTGCAGGACCTGCACGCGGTCAGCGAGTTCAATCAGGCGCTGCGATCCGGGAAAGAGGCGGGTCCGGAAGTCCGCGGTGATGCCGAAGGCAAAGACGTCCACCTCGATCTCGTCCACCACGCGTGCCAGCTGCTCCACCTGCGCGGCCGAATAGAACTGTGCCTCGTCGCAGATGAGGTAGTCCACCCGGATCCCCTGGGTGCGGCGGAGCACCACTTCGTCCCAGAAGTCCGTGGTGTCGACCACTTCCACGGCCTCGGCCTGCAGTCCCAGGCGGCTGGAGATCCGGGATTCGCCGGCGCGGTCGTTGCGGCTGAAACGCACCCCGCCGCGGCCGCGGGCACGGTGGTTGTAGTCCATCTGCAGGGCAAGGGTGGATTTGCCGGAGTCCATGGTTCCGGAGAAAAAGACCAGCTCAGCCACGGGTGCCCCGCCGCCCGCCTGCCTTGCCGGATGTTGTCCTGCCGGACGCCTGAAAACTGAGCAGCGGGACTTCGCGTTCGGTCTTGGTCAGGGAGCCATGCTGGCCCACGACCTCCATCGCCGTAGGGCGCACCCGGCGCGTGTCGTAGAACGCCACAGCATCCCTGGCTGCCACCATCACGTCTCCCACCCGTCCCATGACCTCGGGGCGGACCCTACCGAAGAGCCCGGCAGCCACGGCTTCCTCCCGGGTGAACGCCCAGATCCGCCCGCCGAAGCGGGCGCGCCACGCCGCCAGCAACCGCTCCCGCGCGACAACGCCGGCGTCGTCCTCCAGGTACAGGTGCACCATGCGCGGTTCGCCGGCCGTGTGCCGGACGCCGTCCACCAGGGCGGCGTCGGCGGCGTAGTCGAGTCGCTGGGACTCCGGGACGTCCAGCATTCCGTGGTCGGCGGTGACCAGCACCGTAGTACCGGCCGGGAGGGATGCGTCCAGGCGCTTGACGGTCGCGTCCAGTTCCTCGAGCTGGTGCTCCCACTCGGGTGACTGCGCGCCGTACCGGTGGCCGGCCTTGTCCAGGTCGTTCACGTAGAAGTACATGAGGCCGGAATCCGCGTTCGCCATGGCCTCGGCCGCCGCCGCGGTGCGGGCATGGGAGGTGGTGCCGGAGACGAAGGTGCCGCCGCGCAGCGCCGCCTGCGTCATGGGCGAGCCGCCGAACTGCGGCAGGCTGACGGTGGTGACCGCCACGTGTTCGGAGGCACGTTCGAAGACCGTGGGGAACGGCTGCCACTTCTGCGGGTCAACGGCGGCATCCCAGTTGCCCAGCATGTTGACCACCTTGTCCTGGTCCGGATCCAGGACGTCATATCCCACCAGTCCGTGCTGGCCGGGAGCGAGTCCCGTGCCCAGGCTGGCGAGGGAGGCTGCGGTAGTCGACGGAAACGCGGAATCGAGCCACACGGGCACGGCCCCCTGCCCCTGCTGCAGGACGCCGCGGAGGAAGGGTGTGTGAGCCGTTTTCTGCTTGAGCAGCCCGCGTCCCAGCCCGTCGGCCAGGACCACGCACACGCGCTTGGTCTGTGGGAGGCCCAGGACGTTCTCGAAGCCCGGCACGCCGAGGCTGGCGGCCGCGCTGCCCAGCACCTCGGCCACGGAGCGGCGGCCGTAGGCCGGCGCGGCGGGCCCGGGTTCCGTTGCAGTTCTTGCGGAGTCTAAAGAATCGTTTGGCTGTTCCTGCATCTCAGCGCTTGTGCCCGCGGCTGAGCCGGTTGGCAAAAACGCCCATGCGGGGACGCGGGTGGGTGGCCGACGGCGCATGCCGTACCGGCGTGGGCGATCCGGTGTTTACCGCGCGCAGGGCACGGGCAAAAAGCTTGGCATCCTGGACCGCCTGCAGGCCATCCGCTTCGGCGCTGATCCGCAGGACGATGTCCTCCTGGGCGATGGTGCCGCTGTAGCCGTGGTCGGCCTCGCACTGCGGGTCGCCGCAGCTCGCCGGTCCCATGTCCAGGCGCTGGCCGCCGGACCAGGCAATGGAGAGGGTGACCTCGCGGACCGGGTCCGAAGGCTTGTAGTTCTGCGGCTGGGCGTACATGTAGCTCAGGACCACCGAACGGATCTGCGCGACGGGAACGGATTCGGTGGAAATCTGCGCCACGATCTGCTCGCCGGCCTCGTCGAGCTGCTGGTCGTCCACGTGCGTGATCACCAGCATGTCCTCGGTGAGGACCAGGACGGTGATGTGCCGGCGGACCTCGGCGCGGTCGAAGTGCGTCTCGAGGTGGACCAGGTGTGCGAGGCAGTCCCGGCCGTCCAGGGCGTCGTCCACCACGTCGGCCACCAGCAGAGGGTAAAAGCCGGCCTGCTGCAGGGCGCCTTCGAGGCTCTGGCCCTGCACGCTGTGGTTGTGCGGGCTGTGGTGGAAAGCCTGCGGGCTGTGGTCGGGCGCTTGAGGCTTCGAGGTGGGAGGCTGGGAGCTCATTTCCCCATTTTCACAGATCGGTGTGGCACACGCTAACCAATGGGCCGGGATCGCCTGCCCTGCGGCAGCACCCGGAGCCTAGCTCCGCATGGCCCGGCGGGCGCTGTCGGTGCGCTGGGCCGCGTTCCCGATCCGCACGTCGGCGGCCAGGATGAACGCCCCCTGGGGCGTTGCCAGGACCGGGTTGAACTCGACCAGCGCGATCTCCGGGTGCGCGTCCTTGAGCCGTGCCAGCCGCGCGGCCACTTCCTCGAGGGCAGAAACATCGACGGCGGGCAGTCCCTGGTAGCCGAACAGCTTCCGGGACGCGCGCGGGCTGCGGATGAGGTCGCGGAGGTCCGCGCCGGAGAGCGGCGGCGCCCGGTGCGCCCAGTCGTCCAGCAGGTTGACCGCGTCGCCGGCCAGTCCGAAGGACACAACGGGTCCCAGCAGGGGGTCCTCGATGGCGCGCAGGGTGCAGGCCTGGCCCACCGGGGCCATGGTCTGGACCTCCAGGGACGCCGGGCCGTAGGGCTCCAGCGCCCGCCGCATCTGGAGGATGTTCAGCCGGAGGGAATCCGCGTCCTGGATGTCCAGCCGCACCCCGCCCAGGTCCAGCCGGTGGCGCAGTGTGGGATCTGTGGTCTTCAGCGCCACCGGCCAGCCCAGCCTGCCGGCCGCCGCCACGGCTTGGTCCTCCGTATCGAAGCCTTCGGAGGGCATGACCCTGATTCCGTAGTGCGCCAGCAACCGCGCTGCTTCTTCAGGCCTAAGCTGCTTGAGCTGCTCGCCGCGGACGTCGGCCAGCAGGTTTTCGAGGTCCGCGTGTGCGGCGTCGGGGTCGCACCCGTCGGGATCCACGAAGAGGCCTTGGTCCCGTTCCGCCCACTCGGCGTACCGCACCACGGCGGACAGGGCGGCCACGGCCGTCCCCGGGTTCGAGTAGCAGGGCACGGGCGCCGTGTCCCGGCCCTCCCCCACCATGCCTTCCACGTAGACCGACGGATCGAGGATGCCGGTGAAGGCCGCCACCACCGGCTTTCCGGCCTCGGCCGAGGATTCTGCGAGCTCCCCCGCAATCTGTTCCACGGTCAGCCCGCGGGCCGGAAGGAAAGCAACCACGGCCGCGTGGACTGCCTCCTTGGCCAGGACCTCGCGGAGCCTGTCCCGCAGCGCCGGCAGGGCACGGGACAAGCCGGCGTCCAGGTCCAGCTCCGTCACGAGCTCCTCAACGCCCAGACCATGGGAGACGGCGCTGTCCGCCACCACTTTCCCCAGCGCCCCGGAGTTACTGAAGACTGCCACCCCGGCCCCCTTGGGGAGCGGCTGCGCGGAGACGATCTGCGCCACGTCCATGAGCTGTTCGATGGTCTCCACCCGGATCACGCCGGCCTGGCGCATCATCGAGTCCAGCGCATCGGCGGGGGCCTGTGTGGTGCGCACGGCATGGCCGGGCGGCAGCTGCAGGCCCATGGAGGTGGACTTGGCCACGATCACCGGCTTGGTCCGCGCGAGCCGGCGGGCGATGCGGGAGAATTTGCGGGGGTTGCCGATCGACTCCAGATACAGGCCCACGGCGGTGGTGTCGGCGTCGTCCTCCCAGAACTGCATCATGTCGTTGCCGGACACGTCGGCCCGGTTACCGGCCGACAGGAAGGTGGAGATGCCGGCGCGGCGCCGGCTGGACGCCGCATACAGCGCCACCCCGATGGCTGCGGACTGGCTGAACAGCCCCAGGCCGCCGCCGCGGGCCAGGCTGGGCGCCATGGAGGCGTTCAGGGACACGGCAGGGTTGGTGTTCACGATGCCGAGGGACGCCGGGCCGATGACGCGCATCCCGTTGGCCCGCGCCTGCCGCACCAGCTCCCGCTGCCGGGCAAGTCCCCGCTCACCGTCCTCGGTGAATCCGGCCGAAGCCACCAGGACGCCCTTTACGCCGGCGGCCGCGCACTCATCCACCACCTTGGGAACTTCCTCGTAGGGCACCGCGACAATCGCCAGCTGCACCGGCCCGGGCACCTCGGAGAGCTTGCCGAAGGACAGCATGCCGGCCAGCTCAAAGGCTTCGGGGTTGATGGCGTAGACGGGACCGGTGAAGCCGCCTTCGATGATGTGCTGCAAGAGCTGGTACCCCACGGTCCCCCACCGCCGGCTCGCGCCGATCACCGCCACCGACGACGGCGCCAGCAGGTCCTGCACGCTCCTCGCCTCCGCGCGGTGCTCCCGGGCTTCCATCACCGCACGCGATTTGTCCGTGGGGTCGATGTTGAACTCAAGGCTCACCACGCCGTCGTCGAAATGGCGTTTGACGTCGTACCCGGCATCGGAGAAGACCATCAGCATCTTGCGGTTCTCGGGCAGCACCTCGGCGCTGAACCTGCGGATCCCATTTTCCCGGGCCGCCGCGGCGAGGTGCTCCAGCAGGATCGAGCCAATGCCCCGGCCCTGGTGGGCGTCGGCGATGTTGAAGGCCACCTCGGCCTCGGCGGGATCGTCCAGCCGGTCGTAGCGGCCGATGCCGATGATGTCCCCGCCGATGGTGATCACGAAGGCCACCCGGTCCCGGTAGTCCACCTCGGTAAAACGTTTGAGCTCGCGGCTGGAAAGCCGCTCTTTGAAGGCGAAGAAGCGCATGTAGATGGAGTCCTGCGATTGCCGTGTGTGGAAGGTCTGCACGGCGTCCGCGTCGGTGGGGTGGATGGGGCGCAAATGCGCTGTTCCGCCGTCCCGCAGAACGACATCGGCCTCCCAATATTCCGGATATTCGCCGTCCCCGGGCTGATCCACCATAGGCTTAGCCTAGCTAAACCTCCCGAAGTGCACCCCAAAAAGGATCCACCAGCCCCATGGCACGCCGCCAAACACGCACCCCCGCAGGGGAAACAGTCCAGGACTACACCGAAAACATCGTTGACATCGACGTGACTTCCGAAATGGAAGGCTCCTTCCTGGAGTATGCGTACTCGGTCATCTACTCCCGGGCACTGCCCGACGCCCGCGACGGCCTGAAGCCCGTCCAGCGCCGCATCCTCTACATGATGAGCGACATGGGCCTCCGTCCGGACCGGGGCCACGTCAAGAGCGCCCGCGTGGTGGGAGAGGTCATGGGCAAGCTCCACCCGCACGGCGACACCGCTATCTACGACGCCATGGTGCGCATGGCCCAGGACTTCTCGCTCCGGCTCCCCCTGATCGACGGCCATGGCAACTTCGGTTCGCTCGACGACGGCCCGGCGGCGCCGCGGTACACCGAGGCCCGCCTGGCGGCGGCTGCACTCAGCATGACGGACCACCTCGACGAGAACGTGGTGGACTTCGTCCCCAACTACGACAACCAGCTCACCCAGCCGGAGGTCCTCCCCGCGGCCTTCCCCAACCTGCTGGTCAACGGCACCACCGGCATCGCGGTCGGCATGGCCACGAACATGGCGCCGCACAACCTGGTGGAAGTCATCGCCGCCGCCCGGCACCTCATCGCCAACCCGGACGCCACGCTGGAAGACATCATGCGTTTTGTCCCAGGCCCCGACCTGCCCACCGGCGGCCGCATCGTGGGCCTGGACGGCATCCGGGACGCCTACGCCACGGGCCGCGGCTCCTTCAAGACCCGCGCCAAGGTGGAGGTGGAGCAGCTCTCCGCCCGCCGGACCGGCCTCGTCGTCACCGAGCTGCCGTACATGGTGGGCCCGGAAAAGGTGATCGAAAAGATCAAGGACGCCGTCAACAGCAAGAAGCTGGCGGGCATCAGCGACGTCGTTGACCTGACCGACCGCAAGCACGGCCTGCGGCTGGTCATCGAGCTGAAGAACGGCTTCAACCCGAACGCCGTGCTCCAGCAGCTCTACCGCTACTCGCCGATGGAGGATTCCTTCGGCATCAACAACGTCACCCTCGTGGAGGGGCAGCCGCAGACATTGGGCCTGCTGCAACTGCTCACCGTGTATGTGGACCACCGCATTTCGGTGGTGCGTCGCCGGACGGTGTTCCGGCTTGGCAAGAAGAAGGACCGCCTGCACCTGGTGGAGGGCCTGCTCATCGCCATCGTGGACATCGACGAGGTCATCCAGATCATCCGGTCCTCCGACGAGGCCTCCGCGGCCCGCGAGCGGCTGATGTCCATCTACGACCTCTCGGAGATCCAGGCCAACTACATCCTTGAGCTCCGGCTCCGCCAGCTGACCAAATACAGCAGGATCGAGCTGGAGAAGGAGCAGGACGAGCTTCGCAAGGAGATCGCCGAGCTGGAGGCCATCCTCGAATCCGATCAGCTGCTGCGGGAGCTGGTGTCCGGCGAACTCGGCGACATCGCGGAGAAGTACGGCACACCGCGGCGGACGGTACTGCTGGAGTCCGAGGCCGTCGCCCCCACGGTGGCCAGCGCCGCCGGAGTCGAGGGCAAGGCAGGCGTCAAGGGCAAGTCCGCTCCGCTGGCCCTGGAGATTGCGGACGACCCGTGCTGGGCGATTCTCACGGCCTCCGGGCAGATTGCCCGGACCGCAAACCAGGACAGCCTGGCCGAGGCAGGACCGCGCTCCAAGCACGACGTATTCCGCTCGGTGGTCAAGACGTCGGCCCGGGGCGAGATTGCCGCCGTCACCTCCCAAGGGCGCATGCTCCGGATCCAGGTGATGGACATGCCCGTCCTCCCGCCGGTCTCCGGGCTGCCGAACCTGGCCGGAGGCGTTCCGGCCACGGACTTCATCACGCTCGTTAAGGGCGAGTCCCTCGTGGCGTTCGCCCCGCTCGACGAGGTGCTCGCGATCGGTACGGCCCAGGGCGTGGTTAAACGAGTGCAGCCCGACTATCCCCTGAACCGCGAGGACTGGGAAGTGATCACGCTGAAGGACAAGGACACAGTGGTGGGCGTGGCGCCGGCAGGGTCCGACGACGCCGACCTGGTGTTCCTGACGCGGCAGGCACAACTGCTGCGCTTCAGCGCCGCCGTCGTCCGTCCGCAGGGCCGGACGGCCGGTGGCATGGCGGGCATCAAACTCGCCGCCGGCGACCAGGTGGTGTTCTTCGGCGCGGTCGCCCCCGGCGACGAGGCCGCCGTCGTCGTTACCATTTCCGGCACGGAAGGTGCCCTGCCGGGCACCGCCCCCGGGGCAGCCAAGGTGACGGCCTTCGCCGAATACCCGGCCAAGGGGCGGGCCACCGCCGGGGTCCGGGCGCACCGGTTCCTGAAGGGCGAGGACACGCTGCTGCTGGCATGGGCCGGCCACGGTCCGGCCAAGGCGTCGTCATCGGCAGGGGTGGCCCGCTCGCTGCCCCAGGAGCACGGCCGGCGCGACGGCTCGGGAATCCCGCTCTCGCAGGCGGTGGACGTGATCGGCCCGAGCATGGCCTGGCCGGAATCCGCCTAGACTACTGCCATGCCTATCGTTCCGGATGAAAAGGACTGGACCTGGGTCCTGTCCCGCCCCTGCCCCCAGTGCGGCTTCGACGCGTCTGCGGTCACGCCGTCAACGGTTCCCGGCAGCGTCGAAAACATGCTGCCGCGCTGGCGGGCCGTGCTCCGGCGGCCCGACGCCACCGAGCGGCCGGACAGCAGCACCTGGTCCGCGCTGGAGTACGCCTGCCATGTCCGGGACGTGTTCAGCCTCTTCGACCGGCGCCTGAACCTGATGCTCACCGAGGACGACGCGAAGTTCGAGAACTGGGACCAGGACCAGACGGCGGTGGACAGCGACTACGCGAACGCCGACCCCGCGGTGGTGAGCGCCGAACTCACCACGGAGGGTGAGCAGGTGGCAGCTTCCTTCGCCAGGGTGCAGGAGTCGCAGTGGGGCCGGACCGGGCTGCGCAGCAACGGCTCGGAGTTCACCGTCCTGACGCTCGCGCAGTATTTCCTGCACGACGTCGTCCACCACCTGGCGGACGTGGACGGCTGACGTCTCACCTCCGTCCCGGTCAGAGGACCTTGTCCCAGGCCAGGCTCGTGCTGACCGGGGCGTAGCCCATCTTGCGGTACAGCGCCATGGCACCGGTGGGGTTCTCGGAGTCCACATCCAGGGACGCCTTGTCCATGCCCGCGGCTGCGAATCGCCGCATGGCGTCGGCCAGGAGCGCCTGGGCGATGCCGCGCCCGCGGAATTCCCGGCGGACGCCCAGCAGGTCCGTGTAGCCCTCGGTGAACCCGCGCGTCACGGCGGTGTCCGGATCGTGGCTGGCCAGCTGGTAGCCGACCACCTCACCGGTGCTGCTCGCGAGCACCACTGCGCTGAGATCCGGCCGGGCCAGGGGGTCGTTGACCACGAACCCCCAGGCCTCCTCGTCCCGTGGTTCGCTGCCCCAGTGGTCGGCGAAGACCTGGTTGTGGGCCAGGCGCACGGCTTCGCTCAGCTTTGGTTCCATCGGCAGCAGTTCCAGGCCGTGGCCGAGGGGTGCTTCGGGCAGCGGAGCCGACAGGGGACGGTGCATCTCGTTGTAGTAGCGGACCACCTCGTACCCGGACGCCTCCAGCAGGGCGCACTGGTGCTGCTGCTTTTGTTCGATGAAGATCCGCAGCCGCGGTACGGACGCTGCACGGTCCTGGCTTTCGCGGCCTGAATCCCTACCGGAATCCTCTGCGAACCGCTGACGGGTCCGCGCCTCCAGCCAGGACAGAAGGGCTGAGCCCACTCCGCGGCGCTGCCACTGCGGGTCCACGGCACAGAATCCGTGCGCCTTTGCCCCATCCCTGTTCTTGGTGAGACGGGCGTACGCCCGGGGAACACCGCCGGCATCCAGGCCAAGCACGGTGTTGGGTCCCACCGGGTTGTTCCTGGACTCCATGATCTGTTCCAGGTCCGCACGCCGCTCGAACCACACCGGCTGCTCAGCGGCGGCGGTCCGGGCGATCAGCGCGGCCCAGGAGTCGAGGTCCCCTTCCGATACGGGCCGCCACTGCAGGTCCGGAAAGTCCACCGCCGCCGCGTGATGGTGCGTCATGGGAACAGGCTAGCCGTCCGCAAGAGCGGCAGGAAGCCGTAGGCTGGGTCATGACCGGGCGCGTTGCCTGACCAGAAAGGCAGCTGATGCTCATTCTCTTCGGATTCAAGACGGTTCAGAAGCTGCTGCCGGGCAGGTCGGCCGCCTGCCGGTATTGCCGTGTGTTCGCCCATCAGCACATTGAGGAGCGTGCCACCAAGTTCACGCTGTTCTTCATTCCGGTTTTCACGACCTCCCGCTCCTACCGGATCACCTGCTCGAACTGCGGCGCCTCGTCGGTGGTCAACGGCCGCCAGAAGCGGGCCCTGGTGGGATAGGCCCGGCTGAGCCGGCCGCGGGCTGGCCCGGCTGAGCCTAGCCCGGCCGGACGGACGCCATCACGGCAGCCGCCGCGGGCCGGTGTTCGGGGCGAAGGTCCAGGAGCGCATCGTCGGGGCTGATGTCGGCCGGGTTGTGGGTCACCAGCACTACGGTGCGCGACGCGAGTCCGGCGCGCAGGTCGGCGATCAGCGCACGGCCGGATTCGGCGTCGAGGTGGGCCGTGGGCTCGTCCAGGAGGATCACGTCGGCCTGCGTCATGAGCGTGCGCGCGACTGCGAGCCGCTGCCGCTCACCACCGCTGAGGAATGCCCCGCCGGGTCCGATGCGGGTATCCAGGCCGTCTTCCAGCCGTGCCAACAGGGGCGCCAGGCCAACCGCGTCCAGCGCTTCCCGCATCACCTGCTCGGTCTCCGCTGAAGACCCCGCGCCGGGCTCCTGCCGCGGGCTGCCGAGCAGCAGGTTGCCGCGGACCGTCGAATCGAAGAGGTGGGCCTCCTGCGGGCACCACGCCGCGGTGCCCGTCACCGCGATGCGGCCTTCGCGGGCAGGAAGGAAGCCCAGCATTACTGCCAGCAGCGTGGACTTGCCGGCACCGGACGGTCCGGTGACCGCCAGCCAGCGCCCGGGCTCGGCCACCGCAGAAAGGCCCCTGAAGACGGCACCGCCTCCTGGCCACGCGGCCGACAGCCCGTCCAGCTCGACGCCCTGCTGCCCGAACTCCCGCGGACGCGGCCGGGAAGGCTGCCCCGAATCCCTGCCGGTGCCGGGTTCGCCCCGCTGCAGCACGCCGGACTCACCGACCCGGCGCAGGACGGCACGCAGCGCCGGAAACTGCCGGACCGCCGTCGTCATGGCCCCAAAGGGTTCGGCGAGCGCCAGCTGCAGAAGGACCAGGACGCCGACGGTGGTCGCCGGCAGGGACCCGGCCTGCACCAGTGGAGCCGCCAGCACGGCACTGTAGAGGGCGGCGGCGCCGCACGCGGCCACGCTGAGTGCCTGACCGAGCCCTTCAGCCCAGGCCGAACGCCGGGCCGCGGCGGTGGCGTCACGGTCCAGCGCACGGATGCCGTCCAGAACCGGCTCCGTGGCTCCGTTCGCGTGCAGTTCCGCCCTGGCGTCGAGGGCCGCGGCGACCCGCCGGAGAACCCCGGAGCGCAGCCGCTGCTCGGCCTGTGCCGACATCCGGTCGGCGAGCAGGGCGGCGGCGGGCGCGGCCAGCAGGCTTACCAGGGCTGCGGCGAGCACTGCCGGCAGGGCCGCCGGAAGCAGCCAAGCCACCGAACCGGCAGCAGCCGCGGCCACCGCCACGGCGGTAACCGGCGGCAGCACCACCCGCGGGAGCAGGTCCCGGACGGTGTCGACATCCTCAATGACGGCACCCAGCACATTGCCGCCCTGCAGCAGCCGGCGCAGGGACAGCGCCCGCTGGCTGAGGGAGGCCCAGAGGCCGCCGCGCAGCTTCGTCAGCGAGGCAAACACAGCTTCGTGCAGGAGGAGCCTTTCCCAGTAGCGCAGAACGGCGCGGCCGATGCCGAAGAACCGGACACCGACGATGGCCGTCAGGAGGTACATGATGGGCGGCTGCTCGCTGGCGCGCAGGATGAGCCATCCGGACAATCCGGAAAGCGCAACGGCAAAAAGGGCCGCCAGCGCGCCGACCAAGCCTGAGGCGGCGAACCGTCCGCGGACGGGCGCCAGCAGCCGGGCGAGCATACCGGCGGTGCGCCCAGGGCTGACCTGAGCCCCGGCGCCAGTGAATCCAGCCGTCGTGCCGGGAACGGCAGGGCTGGCCGAAGCGTGGGCACTGGCGGGAATTCCGGTGCTTGACTCAACAGGGGCCGAAGTTTCACCAGCGGCCCCGGCTCCACGGCCGGACAGGCGCACGATCCTGTCGGCGAGTTCCCTCGTCTGGCGGTCGTGTGCCACGAGGATCACGGTGGCACGGCCACGCAGCGCACGGATCGCGTCGTGTACCCGGTTCGCCGAGTCCCGGTCGAGGTGCGCAGTGGGCTCGTCCAGGAGCAATACCGTGGCGCCCGCCTCGATGCGGGCCAGGCCGCGGGCCAGGGCAACGCGGCGCAGCTCGCCAGGGCTCAGTTCGGCGGGGTGCTTGTCCGCCAGATGGTCTGCGCCGACGGCCGCGAGGCATCGCAGCACTTCCCCGGCCTGTGCTGCGTTGGCCCCGGATGCTGCCCTGCCGGCTGCTGTTGCTGCTGCCAGTGATCTGCCCGCCGTAAGATACAGCAGCACTTCCCCGCGCACGGTGTCCGCCACCATCACGGGGTGCTGCGGCACCCAGGCCACGCCGCCCGCCGTGAATCCTTCAAGAGTTCCGGACACAGCGGTGCCGGCGCCGGTTCCGACCGTGCCGGCGAGAACTCCCAGCACAGTGCTCTTGCCCGCCCCGCTGGGACCATCAAGCGCTGTGACCAGTCCGGCCGGCGCCGAAAAGCTGAGAGGCCCGACGGCGGGACCCTGTCTTCCCGGATAACTCACGGTAAGGTCGCGGACAGTAAAGCTCGCCGGCTTTCCGCCAACCGAAGCCGGACCCGGCCCAAGCCGTCGCGGCTCCGGTGCGTCCAGCACCGCCGTCGTTTCGGCAAGGGCTGCCCGGCCGTCGTCGCTCGCGTGGTGGGCGGTTCCCAGCTCACGCAGCGGAAGGTAGCAGTCGGGGGCGAGGATGAGCGCCAGCAGCCCTGCCTCCAGCGCCATGTCGCCGTGGACGAGCCGGACGCCGATGAACACTGCCACCACGGCAACGGAGATGGTGGCGATCAGTTCCAGTGCGAGCGCGGACAGGAATGCCGTCCGCAGGGTGCCCATGGTCCTGGACCGGTAGTCCTCGGACATCTCCTCCAGGGCGCGGCGCTGGGCGGCGGCGCGGCCGAGACCCACCAGCACCGGAAGCCCCTTGGCAAGTTCGAGCATGTGCCCCGAGAGCCGTGACAGTGCGGCCTGGGCATCCCGTACCTTGTCCTCGGTGTAGCGGCCAATCAGCACCATGAACAACGGGACCAGCGGCACCGTCAGCACGATCACCACGGCACTGACCCAGTCGGCGAACAGGATCCGGGCGCCAAGCAGCAGCGGTATGGCCGCACAGTTCACCAGCGCGGGCAGGTACTGCGTGTAGTAGCTGTCCAGGGCATCCAGGCCGCGCGTCGCAAGCACCGCCAGGCCGCCGTCGGAAGGGCCTGCAGCACGGACGCCGTTGCGCAGCGCGGTCTCCAGGAGCTGCGCCCGCAGCTCCTCCTTGACCCCCAGCGCGGCCCGCCTCGCGGCGACGCCCTGGGCCCAGACTGTCACCGACCGCAGCACCACGCCGGCCGCACCCCAGCCCAGCTGGTCAGCCCACGCGGGGTCCTGCGTCATGAGGCCGGCAAGGACGGACGCGACGGCCTGTCCCATGAGCACCAGGGACAGGGCCTTCAGCGCAGCCAGCAGGCCCAGTCCGTAAAGGGCGCGGCGGGTGGACGGTCCGGACGGGAACTGGGGTTTCAATGCGGTCAGTCTTTCCTGATCAGGGCTTTCGCAGCCACCGCGGGCAGGAAGCTGTGTGCCTCCGGGATGTGCGCGGCGCTGACGCGGCGGCGGAACACCCAGTACGTCCAGGCCTGGTAGGCGATCACCAGCGGCAGCCCGACGCACGCCACGATGCTCATCAGGCCGAGGGTGTAGTCCGAGGATGACGCGTTGGCGATGGTGAGGTTGAACGCGGGGTCGATGGTGGACGGCAGGACCACCGGGAACACCGCACCAAAGATGGAGGCCGAGCCGCCCAGCAGGAACACACCGGTCGACAGGAAGGCCCGGCCTTCGTTCCCCTTCCGCGCCTGCGCCCAGGCCACCACAGCCGCGGCCACTGCCACCGCAAGGACAGCAAGCGTCCAGGCTTTCCCGCTGAGGACCTGCACGCCTACGGCCCAGCCGGCCATCGGGAGGAGCAGCACGGGAAGCAGCCGGACGAACCACTGCCGCGCACGGTGCCGGACGTCGCCGTCGGTCTTCAGGGCCAGGAACGCCAGGGCGTGCAGCAGCGCGAAGCAAGCCACCGCCAGGCCGCCCAGCACGGCGTACCAGCTGAACCAGGAGAACGGGCCGCCGTCACGGTCACCGTTGGCGTCCAGCGGCAGACCGGTGGTGGTCAGACCCAGCGCGGCACCCACGCCGAAGGCGGCAAGAAAGGAGCCGACGGCGATCGCCCAGTCCCAGGTGTTGCGCCACCGGTCGGTGTCCACCTTGCCCCGGTATTCGAATGCCACCGCCCGGAAGATCAGCGCGACCAGGACCAGCAGCAGCGGCAGGTACAGGGCGGAGAACAGGGAGGCGTACCAGAACGGGAAGGCGGCGAAGGTGGCGCCGGCGGCGGTCAGGAGCCAGACTTCGTTTCCGTCCCAGACCGGCCCGATCGTGTTGAGCAGCACGCGGCGCTCGGTGTTGTTGCGGGCAAAGATCTTCATCAGCATCCCGACGCCCAGGTCGAAGCCCTCCAGGAAGAGGTAGCCGGTCCACAGGACCGCGATGGCAATGAACCAGATGGTTGGCAGCAGTTCCATGCTTTGTATCCTCGGTCTTAATAGGCTCGGGCTTAGTAGGCGAAGGCCAGGACGTCGTCGGCGGTTCCGGGCTTGTCAGGTCCGCCGTCACGGGGTGTGGCGTCCTCGTTCTCGTCCACGGGTGCGTGGGCCAGTTCGGGCATGGCCGAGACGACGCCGCCGCGCACGTATTTCACGAGGAGCTTCACTTCAACCACCAGGAGCACCGCGTAGATCAGGGTGAGGACTACCAGGGAGGTCAGGATCTCACCCGCGGAGACCCCGGGAGAGACGGCCGCGGCCGTGAACATGAACACCTGGTCAATGCCGTTGAGGTCTGGGTTGGGGGCCACGACAAACGGCTGCCGGCCCATTTCCGTGAAGATCCAGCCCGCGGCGTTGGCACCGAAGGGGGCCAGGATGCCGAACACGGCCAGCCGCATGAGCCAGCGCGACTCGGGGACGGTGCCCTTACGGGTCAGCCAGAGTGCCACCAGGGCTGCGAGGGCGGCGAGGCCGCCGAATCCGATCATGGCGCGGAAGCCCCAGTAGGTGACCTCCATGACGGGCACGTACTGGATCTCCTGCCCGGCACGGTCGCCGTAAATGGGGTTGTCCGGGACGTGCGTGCCGTAGTCCGCCTTGTACTGGTCAATCAGGCTGTTGACGCCCTTCACCTCGGTGGTGAAGTCGCCCTTGGCAAGGAAGGACAGGATGCCAGGCACCTCGATCACGGCCTTGATGTCGTCGCAATTGCGTGAGCCGACGTTGCCCACGCTCAGGACGGAGAAGCCCGTTCCGTCGTGGCAGGCGGCCTCGGCCGCGGCCATCTTCATGGGCTGCTGCTGGAACATCAGCTTGCCCTGCAGGTCACCGGTGATCGCGGTTCCGGCGAAGGAGATCATGGCGACGACTGCGCCGATCCGCAGAGATTTGATCCAGACTGAGTAGTCGGTGCGGTCACGGCCCGGGATGCCGGCTTCCCCGGCAACCACCTTGCCGTCAGCACCAAGGGTGTCGATGCCGTCGCGGCGCCTGCGCCAGAGGTGGTACCAGGCGATGCCCAGCAGGAACCCGCCGGCCACGGCGAGGGCACCGAACAGGGTGTGCGGCACGGCCACGAGCGCGGTGTTGTTGGTGAAGACGGCCCAGGCGTCAGTCATGACGGGCCGGCCGTCGATCATCGTGACGCCCACGGGATGCTGCATCCAGCTGTTGGCCACGATGATGAAGTAGGCGGAGAAGAACGAGCCGATGACGGCGATCCACAGGCACGCGAGGTGAACGCCTTTCTTCAGCTGCTTCCAGCCGAAGATCCACAGGCCCAGGAACGTTGACTCCACGAAAAACGCCAGCAGAGCCTCGAGGGCCAGCGGTGCGCCGAAGACGTCACCCACGAAGCGGCTGTATTCGCTCCACGCCATGCCGAACTGGAACTCCTGGACGATGCCCGTGGCCACGCCCATGATGAAGTTGATGAGGAAGAGCTTGCCCCAGAACTTGGTCATCCTCAGGTACGCCGGATTCGCGGTGCGGTACCAGATGGTCTGCATCACCGCGACGACCAGGCCCAGGCCGATTGTCAGCGGCACCATCATGAAGTGGTAGACGGTGGTGATTCCGAATTGCCAGCGTGCGATTTCCAAGGCGTCCAAGGCGGTCCCTACTTACGGTTGGGTCTAGCTCTCCAGCGTTGTTTTTCTACGCAGCGTAGAACTTCAACTTCTACAGAGTGTAGAACACAGGTCGAACACTGTAAACACGGTTGCATGCACATCGGAGGAACGCAATCGCCCGCGACGCGCCGAACGTTCTACCTCATGTAGAAACGAACGGCCAAACGCGATAGATTTGAAGTTGCAGTATTGGAATCACGGCACGGGCCGGGCAGCCGGCCCTTGGCAGTGCGTTGTCAAAAGGATGTACAGATGGCAAGTCTTGGGGAACTGGAACGCGCAGTCATGGACCTGCTCTGGGCGGGCCCCGAAGCAGCCACCGCCAACACGCTGCGGGACCTGCTTGCGCAGAGCACGGCAGCGCATGGCGGAGCAGCGGGGCACGAGGGCAAGGACCTGGCGGTGACCACCGTCCTGACGGTCCTTTCGCGCCTGGAGAAGAAGGGCCTGGTGGAACGCGAACGCGGCACCCGGCCGCACCGCTACCAGGCTGTATCCAGCCGCGAAGACCACACCGCCGAACTCATGCACGAAGTGCTGGGTTCCGCTCCGGACCGCGAGGCCGTGCTGGCCCGCTTCATCGGTTCGGTGACGGAAAGTGAAGCCGAGACACTGCGCAAACTGCTTGGCCACAGCTAACACCTGATGTTCTGGACCTCATATTTCCTGGCGGTCCTGGCGATAGTACTGGCCTGGCCGGTACCTATCCTCCTTTCGCGCGCCCAGTGGCCGGCGCGCGACCCGTTCACGGCCATGGTGCTGTGGCAGGCCATCGCCCTCGCCGGTGGCCTGTCCATGATCGGCGCCATGCTGGTCTACGGCCTCGAACCCGTGGGAGACAACCTGATTGCGGGCCTCCGCGCGCTGGCAGGCATGGTGCTTTTTGCGGCGCCCACCACCGCGCTGGGCTTTTGGCATCTCTTCGCGCTCTCCGCCGCGGCGCTGCTGTCCGCCCACCTCGTCTTCACCCTGCTGCTGACCTATTACAGGATTGAGCGCCAGCGCAGGCGCCACCGCGAACTTCTGGCCCTCCTGGCCTCGCCGTCGGACGACGGGCCCGGAACCGTGGTCATCAACCACGATTCCCCGGTGGCGTACTGCCTCCCTGGCGGCGCCCGCTCCGTCACGGTCCTCTCCGACGGGCTCATGGCCGCCCTCGAACCCGCGGAACTGCGCGCCGTCCTGATTCACGAAAACGCACACCTGACCCAGCGCCACCACCTGCTGCTGTGGGCCTTTGCCGCCTGGCGCCAGGCCCTGCCATGGCTGCCCACCACACGCCTGGCCCAGGAAGCCGTGAACTCCCTGATCGAAATGCTGGCGGACGACGTCGCCCTCAGGACCGAGAGCAAGGCGACTCTAATCAAGGCCATAGCCATCGTCGCGAGCGGCTCGGCGGCACCCCAGGAGGCCGCCGCCGTCGAACCTGTAGGCCTTGCCGGGTCCGGCCTTACCGGTGCGGGCCTGCAGCTGCCGGATGGTGCCGGCGGCGCCGGCCCGGCAAGTACGACGGCGTCACGCGTCAGCCGCCTGCTCTCACCCAAGCCCCCGCTCGCCGGCGGCCTGAGGGCAGCCGTCCTGGCCGTGTGCACGCTGTTGCTGGCCATGCCCACCGCCCTGTTGATCGTGCCCGGCCTGCTGGGCTGAGCAGATCCTGGGTGCTGCCCTAGGCGTCGATGCGTTCGCGGTCCAGGCTCGACGCACCGGCGATGATGAAGTCCTTGCGGGGCGCGACATCCGAACCCATCAGCAGGTCGAACGTGGCTTCCGCCTGCTGCGCGTTCTCGATATTGACCTTGCGCAGCATGCGGTGCCGCGGGTCCATCGTGGTCTCAGCCAGCTGCTCGGCGTCCATCTCACCCAGGCCCTTGTAGCGCTGGATGGGTTCCTTGTACTTCCTGCCTTCGGCCGCGAGCTTCGCCAGCAGTCCGTGCAGCTCGGCCTCGGAATAGGTGTAGATCATCTCGTTGGCCTTCTGGCCGGGGTTGATGACTTCCACCCGGTGCAGCGGCGGCACGGCAGCGAACACGCGGCCTTCCTCCACCATGGGCCGCATGTACCGGAAGAACAGGGTGAGCAGCAGCGTGCGGATGTGGGCGCCGTCGACGTCGGCGTCGGTCATCAGGATGACTTTCCCATAGCGGGCGGCGTCAATCGCGAAGCTGCGTCCGGAGCCGGCCCCGACCACCTGGATAAGGGCCGCGCACTCGGCGTTCGAGAGCATGTCGCCCACGGAGGCCTTCTGGACGTTGAGGATCTTGCCGCGGATGGGCAGCAGTGCCTGAAAGTCGGAGGAGCGGGCCAGCTTGGCCGTGCCGAGGGCCGAGTCGCCCTCCACGATGAACAGTTCGGAACGGGCGACGTCGTCGGTGCGGCAGTCGGCGAGCTTGGTGGGCATCGACGACGTCTCGAGCGCGGTCTTGCGCCGCTGCGTCTCCTTGTGGACGCGCGCCGAGATGCGCGACTTCATTTCGCTGACGATTTTTTCCAGCAGCAGCGCCGACTGGGCCTTGTCGTTGCGGTTGGCGGAGTTGAGCTTGGCTGCGATCTCCTTCTCCACCACCCGTGCCACGATGGCCTTCACCGCCGAAGTGCCGAGGATTTCCTTCGTCTGGCCTTCGAACTGCGGCTCGGCCAGGCGCACGGTCAGGACGGCGGTGAGTCCGGCGAAGATGTCGTCTTTCTCGATCTTGTCGTTGCCGGCCTTGAGTTTCCGCGCGTTGGCTTCCACGGTCTTCCGGAACGTCTTGACCAGGGCCTGCTCGAAGCCGGCCTGGTGGGTGCCGCCCTTCGGCGTGGAGATGATGTTCACGAAGCTGCGGACGGTGGTGTCGTAGCCGATCCCCCAGCGCAGGGCGACGTCCACTTCGCAGTCGCGCTCCACTTCGGCGATCTTGCTGTGGCCCTTCTCATCGAGCACGGGCACGGTTTCCTTGAACTTGCCGGCGCCGTGCAGGCGCCAGACGTCCGTCACCCCGGAATCTGCGGCGAGAAATTCCACGAACTCGGAGATGCCGCCGTCGTGGTGGAACACTTCCTCGTGCGCCCCGAGCTCACCGGGCGTGCCGGGGAGCTTGCGCTCATCGCGGACGGTGATCTTCAGGCCGGGGACCAGGAAGGAGGTCTGCCGGGCCCGGGCGGCGAGTTCCTCGTAGGAGAACCGGGCATCCGAGGTGAAGATCTGGGTGTCAGCCCAGTAGCGGATACGTGTTCCGGTGACGCCGCGCTTGGCCTTGCCGACGACGTCGAGGACAGAGTCTTCGACGAACGGCGCGAAGGTGGCAGCCGGGTTGGGCCGGCCGTTATCGTTGAAGCGGCCGGGCTCCCCCCGGCGGAAGGACATCCTGTACGTCTTGCCGCCCCGGTCCACCTCGGCGTCGAGACGTGCGGAGAGCGCATTGACCACTGAGGCGCCGACGCCGTGCAGGCCGCCGGAGGCGGTGTAGGAGCCGCCGCCGAACTTGCCGCCCGCGTGCAGCTTGGTGAAGACCACTTCGACGCCGGTGAGGCCGGTCTTGGGTTCGACGTCGACGGGAATGCCGCGGCCGTCGTCGTGAATTTCTACGGAGTTGTCCGCGTGCAGGATGATCTTGATGTCGTGGCCAAAGCCGGCCAGCGCCTCGTCGACGGAGTTGTCGATGATTTCCCAGAGGCAGTGCATGAGGCCGCGGGAGTCCGTGGATCCGATGTACATGCCGGGGCGTTTGCGCACGGCCTCCAGCCCCTCCAGCACCGAAAGGTGGCGGGCGGTGTAATCAGAACTCGGTGCCACAGGTAGTGAACTCCTTTGAAGAACAGGCCGGATCGGCGTTAAAAAGCTCCCTCTAGCCTAGTCCCGATGCCGCCAAATGCCTGACTGCCACTCCCGACACGGGTTCCCGCTCCCGGCGTTCGTTACGCACACGTGATACGCGGACAGCGAAAGTGACCCATCCTTGCCATGGAATAGCTGCGAATGCTGGTTATATAGATGTACAGATCTACTAAGGAGGCCGACATGACAACAGCAGTTGCCGACCGCACACTAACCGCAGCTGACCGGTGTGACCGTTGCGGAGCGCAGGCATACGTCCGGGTTGTACTCGAGTCCTCCGGGGGCGAGCTGCTCTTCTGCGCCCACCATTCACGCGCCGTCGAAGCGACCCTGAGGCCGCTCAGCTCCGACTGGCATGATGAGTCGGACCGGCTGCACGAAAAGGCACCGGTTCCGGTCGACTAGAGAACAAAGCTCAAAGCCAGGATCCCCACCGCGGGGGTCCTGGCTTTTTCTCTGTCCAGCTCCGCTGCCCCGAAAATGCCCCCGCAGCCTGGGCAGCTTCTCGCCTGCCAGGATCCCAACCGGGTGTCAGTTCAGGGCGTTCCCGTTACTCTGTGCAGGACCCTGCAACCACCTCAGGTTCGTTTCTCCCGGCATCTGACCTCACCGCTGATAGTGCCGGGCTGATCAACCAGCTCCGCACCTACGAGAACTTCACATGCTGGGCCCGCCGGGCAACAGGCCCGGCTTGCCGTCGAGTTCGAAGCCAGGCAGCGGCAGGAACAAGCTGCACTGGCAGAGGCCGGTCCCCGGATGCTGGCTGCCGAGGACCTGGGCAAGAAGCGCCCCAAAGAAAACACCCCGGGGGGGGTGGCCGGGCAGATCGCGCTGGCCCGGGGCGAGTCCCCGCACCGCGGCGGCCGGCTGCTCGGCATGTCCAAGGCCCTCGTCACCGAAATGCCCCACACCCTCACGGCGCTGGACACCGGCCAGTTGAACGGAGAACGCGCCATGTACGTCGTGAGGGAAACCGTCTGCCTCACCGCGGAAGACCGGGCGCCCGTGGACGAGGAGCTGGCTGCCGTGACGGGGACTTTCTATGGCGTCGGGACCCGTGGCGTCATCGCCGCCGTCAAGGCCGCCGCCACCCGACCGGACTTGCGTTCGGTCACCCAGCGCGCCAGCCATGCCGCGTCCGAGCGGTCCGTGAGCCTGCGCCCCGCCCCGGACTGCATGACACGTACCTCATCGCCCTGCTGCCCGCGCACGAAGGCGTCGCCGTGTATGCGGCCCTGCCCCGGCAAGCGGACACCCTCCACGCCGCCGGGGACCCGCGCAGCCTGGGGCAGATCAAGGCCGACACCCTCGTCGAACGCACCACCGGCACCCCCGGCGGTGTCACGGGCATGAAGCCAGAGTCGAGTGACCTGTGGCTGTGCACTTTAAGGACTGGGCACTTTAAGGACTGGGCACTGCGGGGACTGTTCACGGTGGGGACTGGGTACCTTGACCAAGGCTGGCGGACTGCTGCCCGAAGAACGAACCGACGGCGCAAGCCTGCAGGAATAGGCACAGCGTGTCGGGCCGCGCATGCGAACGACGCAGGACGCGGGCACGACAAAGGCCAGGCCTGCCGCCGAATTCCGGCGGAAGGCCTGGCCCTGTTCGCGTTTCCCGGTCCAGTAAGAACCGGTCCAGAGTTTCCTAGTCCAAGTAGTCCCGCAGCACCTGCGACCGGGACGGGTGGCGGAGCTTGGACATGGTCTTGGATTCGATCTGACGGATGCGCTCACGCGTAACCCCGTAGACCTTGCCGATTTCGTCTAAAGTCTTCGGCTGGCCATCCGTGAGGCCGAACCGCATGGCAACGACGCCGGCCTCGCGCTCGGACAGGGTGTCCAGCACGGAGTGCAGCTGCTCCTGCAGCAGGGTGAAGCTCACGGCGTCGGCCGGAACGACGGCTTCGGAGTCCTCGATGAGGTCACCGAACTCGGAGTCGCCGTCCTCGCCGAGCGGCGTGTGGAGCGAAATGGGCTCGCGGCCGTACTTCTGGACTTCGACGACCTTCTCGGGGGTCATGTCCAGCTCGAGCGCCAGCTCCTCGGGAGTGGGTTCACGGCCCAGGTCCTGCAGCATCTGGCGCTGGACACGGGCCAGCTTATTGATGACTTCCACCATGTGCACCGGGATACGGATGGTGCGGGCCTGGTCCGCCATGGCACGGGTGATGGCCTGACGGATCCACCAGGTGGCGTAGGTGGAGAACTTGAAGCCCTTGGTGTAGTCGAACTTCTCGACGGCACGGATGAGGCCGAGGTTGCCTTCCTGGATGAGGTCCAGGAACAGCATGCCGCGGCCGGTGTAGCGCTTGGCCAGCGAGACTACAAGGCGGAGGTTGGCCTCGAGCAGGTGGTTCTTGGCGCGCTTACCGTCATGGATGATGAACTCAAGCTCACGCTTGTACTTCGGGTCCATGGAGCCGTCGTCGGCGGCGATCTTCTCTTCGGCGAACAGGCCGGCCTCGATGCGGAGCGCGAGGTCAACTTCCTGTTCGGCGTTAAGGAGGGCCACCTTACCGATCTGCTTCAGGTAGTCCTTAACGGGGTCGGCGGTGGCACCGGCCGACATGACCTGCTGGACAGGTGCATCGTCGTCGTCGGCGTCAGAGTAAACGAATCCCGAACCGGTAGGCGCTGCGGCTTCCTTGCCGGCCTCGTCGGGTTCATCGACCAGATCAGCGGTGTCCGGCTGCGCGTCGTCGAGGTCCTCCTCGACTTCCACGTCGGCATCGTCATCGGTTGAGCGGCTTCCGGCAGCTTCGGCTGCAGCCTTGGCTCCGGGCTTGGGTCCGCGCTTCTTGGGCTCGGGCTTCCCAGCGGCACGGGTGGCGGGACGCTTGGCGCTGGATGCCGCCGGCTTCTCCTCGGCAGTGTCAACGGCCAGGGCGGCGGGTTCCTTCTTCGCGGAAGACGGGGTCACAGAAAACCTTTCTAGCGGCGGTCTGTGGAGTCACCTTCGGGCAACACCACTATGACCCTGTCAAGTCCGTGATTGACATCAGATGCAACCGACCGACAGGGCCACTAAGTAGAACTGCCGGGATGGCCGCAATGTTCCCGTTTGGGATCCACTGCAAGCATTGATTCACGGACCCAACCGGGTCTCGGCCTCTATTGTCTCACGATTTTCGGCGCCGGGGGCCGACGGGCCTGTAATTGGCCCCGGCGGCCGGGCGTGTGTGGCCCGGCCGCCTGCCAATCTACGCGGCGTCCGAACCGAATTTCTGCCAGGCGGCCTCGCGGCGCCCTGCCCACCCGCAGATTGTTCCGCGCCGGACTACCTCGGACAACAGCTCTGCCAGCCGGTATCCCGGGGCGGCTTCCATAGCCCGGGTCAGGGATGCGTGCGCGAAGGAACCCCTCCCCCTGCACCACTCGATCCACCCGGCCGCTGTTAGCGCCGCGGCCTGCGCCTCGCCCCCGCCGCACGACGACAGATCCTGCATCAAGCGCTCCAGGCGTCTCAGCGTGTCCCAGTCCGGCACCGGTGGACTCAGGCCCAACAGGACTTCGCCGTAACCGGGAAGGGCATCCGGGGCACCGTCGGGAGCGCCCACGTCGCCGGGAGAACCTGTGGTCGCCACCTGCTCGTATCGGCCGGCGCTCTTTCCTGTTCCGGACAGCTGTGCTGCTCCCGGTGCCGACGGTGCCGCCCCGCCGTCGGCCACAGGGCTGGGCAGGCCGCCCGGGGTGAGCCCCGCCTCCCGCGGCGATGGGCATGACACCGCCAGGCCATCATCAGCGGAGAAAATCCCGAAGGCCTCCGCACCCGTCGCAGCAGCATCGCGCCCGGCAGCGGCCATGACCAGGACCGCGTCGCGCCAGGCCGGAACACGCAGCGACGCGCGGAGGAACCCGGCGATTTCCGGTTCGAGCCTGCCACCCGGGCCAGCTGCAGCCGGACCGGAATCAAGGGCAACGGCTCGGCCGGGTGCGGGTTCAGGCGAAGATGCTTCGGGCCGGAGTGCCTCCAGGGCGGCCGCCCAGACAGCGAGGACGGCATCGAACTGCGCCCGAAGAGTCCGCTTGCCGGCCAATGCCCGGGCCCAGTCGCGTTCGGCTGCCATGACGGCGGCATCGTCGGGTGCCGGTGTATCCGCCTTGCGGGGCGACGGGGCCCCGGGCGGCGCACCGACGCTGCTGCCCAAGTACACCATCTCGGCGTTGAGCCGGCTGTCCCGGATCTCGGCCACAGGGCGGCCCGGCAGCGGGCAGCAACTGTTGTCTGTGCAGTACACGTTGCGCCAATACTCTTCGCCGACGCACCAGGCATCGCGCACCGGCATGCCGGCGAGCCCGAGGGCGCATTCCAGATCGGCGAGCAGGGGCCGAAAGGTCGGCGCCGCTGTCCCGCGCCGACCGGCGTCTTGCCCGCCGTCTTGGCTAAGCCCGTCGTGGGTAAAGAAGGCCAGCAGCGTACCGTCGGCTTCCTTGTCCGCCAGCAGGTACTCCGCGACGGTCCGGGCGAACGCCTCCCGGCCGCGGCGTCCGCCGCCCTCCGGGAGGTCGACGCGAAGCGTCGCTCCGAGGCGTTTGCCCTGCATGGTCATGGCCACGAGGCTGTCCGACGGCCAATAGCCCAGACTGTGCGGGATATAGCCAAGAATGTCTTCGGGGCCGCTGATGGTGAGATGCTCAGGTGCTGTCATGCAAACAGCTTCCGGCGGCAGTCCCGGCATCCGCCATACCCATTCAGTGCCATGTGGAAAACCGGCCGCCAAAGGCACCTGCTGCGGAAGAGTGGCCGTGACGGGCAGCGCAGTGGGCCGTCAGCCGGCGCCACCAGCGGCGGTAAAACCCCTAGTCACGGGACAGGGCCTTGCGGCGGGCAATCCGTTCCCTGCGCTGCTGGGCCATTGCCTGCAGCAGCGGGGGCACCACGACGCCCTGGGCAGCCATCTGACGGCGGACCTTGCGGCGGACCACCAGCATGGCCACGGATCCCACGCCGAGGAGCAGGAAGTGCACGCAGAGCGCGATACGGAACGGCTCCAGGCCGTAGAGCTCCCCGCGGGAAAAGCCGGTGGAGTTGAGGATGTCCAGCACGGCGCCGATCAGGTAGATGGCCATCAGCGCCGCGAAGAAGCCGCCCACGTTGACGATGCCCGTAGCGGTCCCGATCCTGTGCGCCGGGTTGAAAGTGCGCGCGAAGTCGAAGCCGATCATGGATCCCGGGCCGCCGATGGCCAGCACCACGATGAGAATGGCCAGCAGCCACAGCGGTGAGCGGCCGGGATACAGCAGCACGGCCGCCCACGCAGCCGCGGTAGCAGCGACAAGGAGGAGGACCATGGTGGAACGCCGGAGGGGGTGCCGGGCAACGAAACGCCCGATCAGCGGCCCTGCCCCGATGGCACCGGCCACGTAGAGGGACATGAGCGAGGCGACGGTGCCGGCATCGAGCCCCTGCGCCGAAATAAGGAACGGGTAGCCCCAGGTCATCGCGAACACCGTGCCGCTGAACTGGATGGTGAAGTGGCTCCACATGCCCAGCCGGGTCCCCGGTTGCTTCCACGCGCGCGACAGGGAAACGCCGGTGGCGCGCAGGCCCTTGGCCGCGTCCTGCCTGGGTGTGCCGGGCGGCACGTCCTGCAGCAACAGGACCACCAGCACGACGGCGACTCCGGAGAATCCGGCCAGGGCAAGGAACGCCGGGGTCCAGCCCGCGGTGTGCAGGATGAAGGCGAACGGCACCACGCTCAGCAACTGGCCGAGCTGCCCGGACATGCCGGTCAGCTGGGTCAGCAGCGGAACCCGGGCCGGCGCGAACCACAGCGGAATCAGTCGGATGACGGAGATGAAGGTCATGGCGTCGCCGGCACCCACGAGCACGCGGCCCAGCACACCGGCCGGGACGCTGTCGGCAAAGGCCAGCTGCAACTGGCCCAGGCCCATCAGCACGGCGCCACCGGCGATCATGGCCCGGGAACCGAGCCTGTCCACCAGGACGCCCACCGGAATCTGGAGTCCGGCGTACACCAGCAGCTGCAACACTGTGAAGAAGGAGATTGCGGAGGCACTGGCGTGGAACCTCTCGGTGGCCTCCAGGCCGACCACACCGAACGACGTGCGCTGCGTCACCGCCACGAGGTACGAGAAAATGCCAATGGACCAGATGAGCCAGGCGCGGGGTGCAGTCACCCTTTTATTATCCCCGGCCCGAACAAAAATACTATTTATTTTGTCCGGTTTTTGCCGCCAAGTGATGAGTCTTATGCCACCCAGTGACGGGGCTTACGGAGCGGGATTCTCCCGCGCCAGATAGGCCTCCACAGCGGCGCCCAGGGCATCGCCGTCGGGCAGTTCATCATTCTCGTTGGCGAGCAGGGACCGCCGGACCGTACCCTCGGCCTTTTCGTCGTAGCGGGCCTCGAGCCGGGCCACCACCTGCTGGACTTCTTCGGAGGCCTCGATCTGCTCGGCAATCTGCCGGCCAACTTCCCGGCCGGACTCGCGCAGCCTGTCGGTAGGCAGCATCAGCGAAGTGGCGGCCCCCAGGTATTCCAGCCCGGCCACAGCGGCCGTGGGGTACTCCGCCTCGGCGAGGTAGTGAGGCACGTGGATCACATACCCGGCAACATTGCGGCCGGCGTCTGTCAGGCGGAGCTCCAGGACATGTCCGACGGCGGCCGGCACTTCCACGGTGGGCTTCCAGGAGGAGATGCCCTCAATAAGTTCGGGCCGGTTGCCGTGCACGGTCACCCCGACCGGACGGGTGTGGGGCACGGGCATGGGAATCGAGTGGATCCAGGTCACCAGGTTGACGTCCAGGGCTTCCACGATCTGCACCACGGCGCGGGCAAAGCGTTCCCACTGCAGGTCAGGCTCGAAGCCGGCGAGGAAAAGGAAGGGCTTGCCCAGCCCGTCAACCAGCCGATACAGGGCCAGTGTGGGCGGCTGATAGTCCTGCAGGTGGTCCTCAACAAAGGTCACGTGCGGACGCCGGGACCGGTAGTCCATCAGCTGGTCGGCATCGAACACGGCCACACGTTCGGAGTCGAGCGTGTCCAGGAGCTCGTCGGTGATCTGCCGGACCACGTGGCCGGCATCAGCGAAACCGGTAAAGCCCATCACCAGGTTCAGCCCGCGGAGCTCTGGGTTATGGAACAGCCCGATGTTCTTGGCATAGAGCGCGTCGGGGTCCAGCAGCGAGCCGGAAATCCTTTCAAACACGGCGAGTTCCTTTCGTGGTCGGGGTTAATGTTCATAACGCCCGGAGCAGCGGCGTCATTCCTCGGGGCGTTGTGGCGAGGCTCTCAACCGGCCCGGCTCCCCGGCGTCCCGCGCAGTATGGGAGCGAGAGACTACGATCGGAATTGGCTCTATTGCCTGCGCTCCCTGCCCGAACAATCACAGAGAGAATTGAGGACCGATCCTCGTGGTCAAGAATACTGAAATCAACCTTAGTGCCATTGCAAGGGACCTGAAGAAGGCGGCAAGCGACGCGGTGGTCATCGGCGTCGGACAGGGCACGGATGGCCCCTTCCTGCTGGAAAACCCGCTGACCGCAAAATCCGTAGAGGCCCTGACCGATTCCCTGAAGGTGCTCGGCATCACCGGCGCCCCTGACCAGGCAGTCCGCCTTCCCGGGCTCCCGGAAACAGGCTCGGGAATCCTCGTGCTGGCCGGTATGGGCAAGGTCGACGCCGGAGCAAGGGTTTCCGGGGAGGCGCTGCGCCGCGCTGCCGGCTCCGCCGTCCGCCAGCTTGCGGGCCTGTCCTCGGTCACCCTGGCGTTCCCGACGGCGAAGGTCGCCGATGTTGCCGCCATCGCCGAGGGTGCCGCGCTGGGCGCGTACTCCTTCACCGAATTCCGGTCCTCCAAGGACGGCCTCAAGGACCCCGTGGCCGAGGTCGCGATCTTCACTGAACTGGCCGGTGACAAGGACGTGGACGCCGCACTCGACCGTGCGCGCCTGCTGGGCAGGGCCGTCAACGCCACCCGCTCGCTCGTCAACCAGCCGCCGAGCCACCTCTACCCCGAGTCGTTCGCAGACGCCGCCAAGGAACTGGCCAAGGGGCTGCCCGTCAAAGTAACGGTGTGGGACGAAAAGCGACTGGAGAAGGAGGGCTTCGGCGGCATCATGGGCGTCGGCAAGGGCTCCGCCCGGCAGCCGCGCCTGGTCAAGGTTGAGTACTCCCCCGCCAAGGCCACCCGGAAGATCGCCCTGGTCGGCAAGGGCATCACGTTCGACACCGGCGGCATTTCCATTAAGCCGGCCCTCGGCATGGGCGACATGAAGAGCGATATGGCGGGAGCCGCCGTCGTACTTAATACGGTGCTGGCCCTCGCCGGCCTGGGACTGCCCGTCAAGGCAACCGCCTGGCTGTGCATCGCCGAGAACATGCCCTCCGGCGCCGCCTCGCGCCCCGCCGACGTGCTGACCATGTTCGGCGGCAAGACGGTGGAGGTCCTGAACACCGACGCCGAGGGACGGCTGGTCATGGCCGACGGCATCGTCGCGGCCAGCCAGGAGTACCCGGACGCCATCATCGACGTAGCGACCCTGACCGGTGCGCAGTTGATCGCCCTCGGCAACCGCACCGCCGGCATCATGGGCGCGGACAGCGTGACCGGCCCGCTGAAGGCGGCCGCGGACCGTGCCGGCGAACTCGTCTGGCCGATGCCCCTGCCGGAAGAGCTGCGGCCCAGCCTCGACTCCCAGGTGGCGGACATCGCCAACATCGGTGAGCGCCACGGCGGCATGATGACGGCGGCGGTGTTCCTGCGCGAGTTCGTGGGCAAGGACAAGGCCGGCCAGACCATCCCGTGGGCGCACATCGACATTGCCGGACCGTCCTTCAACAACGGGGCACCCTACGGCTACACCCCCAAGCAGGGCACCGGCTGCACGGTGCGGACGCTGGTGGCCTACGTCGAGGATCTCCTGGCCTGAGTCCATGTGCCGCGGAGTCGTTGTGCAGCGTGGCTGTGAGGAAGTGATCCGGTCGCCACACAGCCGCGTGACACTCGACACAAGCGCTCCACAAAAGGACCGGCAAGGTGGAGCATGGATAAGTGGTTCGCTAAGGTGAACCACGGTAGTCACAAATGAAAGGGAAAAGGCCTGCTGGCATAATCACGGCAGAGCAATTTCCAAGACCAGATGATGCGTACTCTCGTGTCATCGTTCACGCGAGGGAGCGTCTAAGTGGCCGATCAGGCAACTGCGCAAGAATTCGACATCCTGGTACTCGGTGGTGGCAGCGGCGGGTACGCCGCCGCTCTCCGGGCCGTTCAGCTTGGCTTCACCGTTGGCCTCGTGGAGAAGGGCAAGCTCGGCGGAACCTGCCTCCACAACGGCTGCATTCCCACCAAGGCGTTGCTCCACTCGGCCGAACTGGCTGACCACGCCCGCGACTCCGCCAAGTACGGCGTGAACGTCACCCTGGACAGCATCGACATCACCGCTGTCAACGCCTACAAAGACGGCATCATCGCCGGCAAGTTCAAGGGCCTGCAGGGCCTGATCAAGTCCAAGGGCATCACCGTCATCGAGGGTGAAGGCAAGCTGCAGGGCACCGACACCGTCGTCGTGAACGGCACGGCCTACAAGGGCAAGAACATCGTTCTCGCCACGGGGTCCTACTCCCGTACGCTGCCGGGCCTCGAAATCGGCGGCAAGGTCATCACGTCCGACGAAGCACTCACCATGGACTACATCCCCAAGAGCGCCATCATCCTGGGCGGCGGCGTAATCGGCGTCGAGTTCGCTTCGGTCTGGAAGTCCTTCGGCGTCGACGTCACCATCGTTGAGGGCCTACCCTCGCTGGTTCCCAACGAGGACGCGGCGATCGTCAAGAACTTCGAGCGTGCCTTCAAGAAGCGCGGCATCAAGTTCTCCACCGGTGTCTTCTTCCAGGGCGTCGAACAGAACAACGACGGCGTCAAGGTCACCCTTGTTGACGGCAAGACTTTCGAAGCCGACCTGCTCCTCGTCGCCGTGGGCCGCGGTCCCGTCACCGCAAACCTTGGCTACGAAGAGGCCGGAGTCACCATCGACCGCGGCTTCGTCATCACCAACGAGCGTCTGCACACCGGCGTGGGCAACATCTACGCAGTCGGCGACATCGTGCCCGGCGTCCAGCTCGCCCACCGCGGCTACCAGCAGGGCATCTTCGTGGCCGAGGAAATTGCCGGCCTGAAGCCTGTCATCGTCGAGGATGTCAACATCCCGAAGGTCACCTACTCCGAGCCGGAAATCGCCACTGTCGGCTACACCGAAAAGGCAGCCAAGGAGAAGTTCGGCGACGACCAGGTCGAGACCCAGGAGTACAACCTGGCCGGCAACGGCAAGAGCTCCATCCTCGGCACCGGCGGCATCGTGAAGCTGGTCCGCCAGAAGGACGGCCCGGTGGTGGGCGTCCACATGCTTGGTTCCCGCATGGGCGAGCAGATCGGCGAAGCCCAGCTGATCGTGAACTGGGAAGCCTACCCGGAGGATGTGGCCCAGCTGCTGCACGCCCACCCGACCCAGAACGAGGCACTCGGCGAGGCCAACCTTGCCCTGGCCGGCAAAGCCCTTCACGGCTAAGTCGTTCCGCAAGACAACAGGGCCTGGTGCACCCGGCTCGAACAGCAGCGTGCACCAGGCCCGAATAATGCAGCAATCATCCGCACTTTAGATAAATAAGGAGAACGGGGACGACATGTCTGAATCCGTTAACTTGCCCGCCCTCGGTGAGAGCGTCACCGAAGGAACTGTCACCCGCTGGCTCAAGCAGGTAGGTGACCGGGTAGAGGTGGACGAACCGCTGCTCGAGGTTTCCACCGACAAAGTAGACACTGAAATCCCCTCTCCGATCGCTGGCGTCATCGAGGAAATCCTCGTCGCCGAAGACGAGACCGCTGAAGTCGGCGCCCCGCTGGTGCGCATTGGTGACGGCTCGGGCGGCGGCTCGGCCGAAGCACCCGCGGCAGCTCCTGCCGAAGAGGCACCTGCCGCAGCACCCGCCGAAGAGGCACCTGCCGCTCCTGCTGAAGCGGCTCCGGCCCAGGAAGCAGCCCCTGCAGCCGAGGCCGCACCCGCTTCCTCCGGCGAAGGCCACGAGGTCACACTGCCGGCCCTGGGCGAGAGCGTCACCGAAGGCACCGTTACCCGCTGGCTCAAGGCTGTTGGCGACACCGTGGAAGTAGACGAGCCGCTGCTCGAGGTTTCCACGGACAAGGTCGACACCGAAATCCCGTCCCCGGTAGCCGGCACGCTGCAGGAAATCCGCGTCAACGAGGATGAGACCGCAGAGGTTGGCTCTGTCCTCGCCGTTATCGGTTCCGGCGCCGCTGCCCCTGCTGCGGCTCCCGCTGCCGCCCCTGCCGCCCCGGCCGCGGAACAGCCTGCACCGGCAGCCGAGAAGCCCGCCCCCGCCCAGGAAGCAGCCCCCGCGCCTGCCCCCCAGGCAGCGCCCGCACCCCAGGCAGCGCCCGCTCCCCAGGCAGCAGCGGCTCCACAGGCAGCGCCCGCTCCCCAGGCAGCGCCCGCTCCCCAGGCAGCGCCCGCTCCGGCCGCTGGCGGCGAGTCGGGCTACGTCACTCCCCTGGTGCGCAAGCTCGCCAACCAGCACGGTGTGGACATCGCCTCCGTCTCCGGCACCGGCGTCGGCGGCCGCATCCGCAAGCAGGATGTGCTGGCCGCTGCTGAGTCCAAGGCCGCTCCGGCAGCCGCAGCCCAGGCAGCCCCGGCCGGAGCATCCGCTGCTCCGGCGGCCGCGGCGTCCTCGCTGCGCGGCACCGTGCAGAAGGCACCGCGGATCCGCCAGGTCATCGCCCGCCGCATGCGTGAGTCGCTGGATGTCTCCACCCAGCTGACCCAGGTGCACGAAGTGGACATGACCAAGGTGGCCAAGCTGCGCCTCAAGGCCAAGAACTCGTTCCAGGCCCAGAACGGCGTCAAGCTCACCTTCCTGCCCTTCATCGCCAAGGCCGTGGCCGAGGCCCTCAAGCAGCACCCCAAGCTCAACGCTGCGTACGACGAGGACAAGCAGGAAATCACCTACCACAACGCCGAGCACCTGGCGATCGCCGTCGACACCGACAAGGGCCTGCTGGTTCCCGTCATCTCCGACGCCGGCAACCTGAACCTCGCCGGCCTCGCCGGCAAGATCGCCGACGTCGCAGGCCGTACCCGCAGCGGCAAGATCGGCCCGGACGAGCTGTCCGGCGGTACGTTCAGCATCACCAACATCGGTTCCGTCGGTGCGCTGTTCGACACTCCGATCATCAACCAGCCGCAGGTCGGCATCCTGGGCACCGGTGCGATCGTCAAGCGCCCCGTGGTGGTCCAGGACGAGAACGGTGACGACTCGATCGCCATCCGCTCCATGATGTACCTGTCCCTCACCTACGACCACCGCCTGGTGGACGGTGCGGACGCTGGGCGCTTCCTGCAGACGCTGAAGGCCCGCCTCGAAGAGGGCGCGTTCGAAGCAGACCTGGGACTGTAAACCCGGGAGTGTAGCCAACTGCCAATAACGACGGCGGTGCGGGCACCGTGGATTGCCACCGGAGTCCGTGCCGCCGTCGTTGTGTAAACCACCGCCGTCGTTGTTTAAACCGCCGCAGGACCAGGCGCGGCTTTGCTACAGGACGTAGAACAGACTGGCTAAGCTGGAGCCATGACTATTCTCTTCAACATTCTGGTGTTCCTGCACGTCGTCGGAGCCGCCATGATCGTGGGCTACTGGATCGCCACGATGAGGCAGCCCACCGTGCACCCCCGCCAGCGCGACGGAGCCTTCCTGCAACTGCTCACGGGCGTCGCCATGATGGGCCTCCTTCCGCTTATGCCCGACGCCCACCCGAACTACGCCAAGCTGGGCATCAAGTTCGTCATCGCCATCGTGGTGGCAGTACTGGCCGTGATTGGCGCGCGCAAGGTCAAGAACGGGCAGCCCGTCTCAACCGGCCTCGCACACGGCGTTGGCGGCCTGGCACTGATCAACGTTGCCATCGCCACCCTGTGGAACTAACCGGGGAACCAAGCCCGAACTGAGCCGCAAATCCCGCAGTTCGGTCATAATCCTCTGACAGCGGACAACCCGTGCGCCGGAGGAACCGAATCCATAGGATTGGTAGCGGCGGGGCAACGGCTGCTGCCGTATCCCCGGATCGAATCAACGTTGAGGAGTGACATGGCTACAACACGCAACGCGCACACTGTATGGACCGGCAGCCTGACGGAAGGCTCAGGCAACACCACCCTGGACAGCTCGGGCCTCGGCACGTTCGACGTCACCTGGAAGGCCCGCACCGAAGCGGCAGGCGGCAAGACCAGCCCCGAGGAGCTCATCGCCGCGGCACACTCCGCATGCTTCTCCATGGCCTTCAGCCACGAGCTCAGCCAGGCCGGCTTCACCCCGGACGAGGTCAACACCAAGGCAGAGGTCGGCTTCCAGCCCGGCACGGGCATCACCGGCAGCCACCTGACCCTGAACGCCCGCATCCCCGGCATCTCCGAGGAGGATTTCCAGCGCATCGCGGAATCCGCCAAGAAAGGCTGCCCGGTATCCCAGGCCCTGACCGGCATCGAGATCACCCTGGACGCCACGCTGGCCTCCTGATCCCTTAAAGCCCGAAGGCCCTGTTCCCCTGGAGAAATCCAGGGGAACGGGGCCTTCAGTGCTTTAGGGCTACCACTACCCGAGGGGCTACGCCTGGCTGTGCCGGCGGGCCGGCAGCGGCTCCGGGCGCAGCCGGCGGTAGCCTTCGCGGGCCGGGGGGCGGTCCGTGGGTAGCTCCTGCACCATCTCCTTCAGCGCCGTTATGCCGTACTCCAGCTGCGGGTCGCGGCGGGCGGCGTAGGCGTGCGGCGGGAACGTCACCTCGATGTCCGGAGCCACGCCGTGGTTTTCGACGCTCCAGCCCACCCCGCCACCGAACCACGTGGCGTAGCGCGGCTGGGTCACGCCTGTTCCGTCAGCCAGCGTGAAGCGGTTGTCGATGCCGACGACGCCGCCCCACGTGCGGGTGCCGATCACCGGGCCAATACCACGCAGCTTGGACACCTGGGTGATGATGTCGCCGTCGGACCCGGCAAATTCGTCGGCCAGGATGATGACCGGCCCGCGCGGCGCGTGGTGCGGATACGTCCGCGGCTTTTCCCCGCGGGGCATGCTCCAGCCGGTCACCTTCCGCCCGATGAGTTCAGCGACGAGCTGGGAGGTGTGTCCGCCGCGGTTGCGGCGCACGTCCACAATGAGGCCGTCAAGGGCGGTCTCGGTGTCCAGGTCACGGTGGAGCTGTGCCCAGCCGTTGGCCAGCATGTCCGGGATGTGCAGGTAGCCGAACTTGCCGTCCGACGCCTCGCGGACCGTGCGGCGGTTGGCGTTCACCCAGTCCTGGTACCGGAGCCGTTCCTCATCCCTGATCGGGACGACGGCGATCCGGCGCTGGAGGCCGGCCGATTCGCCATGGCCGGAGCCGTTGCGGATGGTCAGTTCCACGGTGCGCCCGGCCGCGCCCACCAGCTGCATGGCGGGGGTCAGCGACTCGGTGAGGCGCACGCCGTCGATTGCCAGCAGGACGTCCCCGGCCTTGGCGTCGGCGCCCGGCCGCGTCAGCGGCGAAGTGGCCAGCGGATCCGACGATTCGCCGGCCAGGATGCGCTCGATCATCCAGCCCTCGCCGGTGAAGGCGAGGTCGGCACCCAGCCTGCCCTGGCCGTTGTTTCCGTTCTCAACGGCCGCCGCCGGGCGCACGTAGGCGTGCGACGTGCCCAGTTCGCCATGCAGCTCCCACAGCAGGTCCACGAGGTCGTCATGCGATCCGAGCCGCTGCACGAGCGGACGGTAGCGGGCGTGGACGGAGTCCCAGTCCTGGCCGGCCATGTCCTCGGTCCAGAAGAAGTCGCGTTGCAGCCGCCAGGCCTCGTCGAACGCCTGGCCCCACACGCTCAGGGGGTCCATCAGGACGCGGATGCGGGTGAGGTCCACCTTGACCAGCTGACCCGAGTCCTCGTCGGCCTTGGCGTCGGAGGGCACCACCCTGACCTGCTTGTCGTGGACCAGGACCACCTTCTTGCCGTCACCGGAGAGGCGGTAGCTGTCCAGGGCCTCCACGAGGGTGGTGCTCTTGCGCTTGGCCAGGTCGAAGCGGACCAGGCTCGGGGCGGCGTTCTTGTCCTCCAGGCTTGCCCGGCCCTCCCCGGTGACGCCGGCCAGGGCGCTGTCGAGCCACAGCAGTGCACCATCGGCGGCGGTCAGGTCAGAGTAGTTGCCCTGCGGAACCGGGACGCTGATGACCCGGTGGGCAAGGCCTTCGGCGTCCACCCGGACGGCGGCCGGTACGGCTTTGCCCCCGGCTGCCGCGTCAGACGGTGCTGCCTTGCCCTCCGCCGCGCTGCCCTGCGCCTCGGCACCGTCTGCCAGGGCCACGCTGGGGCCGAACGGCGACGCCGTGTCCGCCGCGAGCGCCACGAGGTAGGGCTTGATGGGGCTGGGGAAGGACAGGTCAAAGGAGTGGCCGTCGTAGACCGGGTCAAAACTGCGGTTGGAGAGGAAGGCAAGGTACTTGCCGTCCGGAGAGAACGACGGCGATTCGTCCCGGAAACGCCCGTCCGTCACCTCCACGATGGCCCGCTTCTCCGGGACACCGGCGCGGACCAGCCGCAGCCGGCTGCGTGAGCCAAAGGATGTCACCGGTTCAGACCAGGCGAGCCACGCGGAGTCCGGCGACCAGGCAAGGTCCTCGATGCTGCCCTCGCCGATGCTGGTGACGGCCGTCAGGGTGCCGTCCTGGGCATCCGCGATGTACAGGTCGCCAAAGGCGGTTCCAATGGCGATCCAGCGGCCGTCCGGGCTGGCTTCGATGGCGCTGGCGCGTGAAGGCTTGGGGAACCGGACTTTCAGCGGGCCTGATTCAGCCGCTGCCGTTGCGGTTGTCTGGCTGGCCACAGCCGCGTCTGCTGACTCGGCCGCGGCGAGGTCGGCCGCGGCGTCGTCGGCCACCGGGTGCGTGGCGCGGGGCCCCGCCACGCCGGCCGCAGAAACGGGACTGGGCAAGGGAACTTCCGGAGACGCGGCTTCCTGCTGGCCTGCCGCAGACTTCGTGTCCGGCGTGGCCCTGGTCGTGGCTGCCGCCTTGGTTGCTGCGTCTGCGCCGCCGTGTGCCCGGATCTGCGGGGCGATTTCCCTGATGAACAGTGCCTCGTCGCCGTCGTGATCTGCCACGTAGGCGATCCGGCCGTCGGGAAGAGGACGCGGCAGGCGGGCGCGGACGCCGGCGGTCGCTTCCACAACGCGTGACGGCCCGTCCTTGTGCCGCAGCCAGTGGATGGTTCCGTGGGACTCAACGGCACTTGCTTCCCCGGAGGCGTCCGGCCGGACGTCACCGAGGTGTTTGGAGACCTTCAGGAGCGAGGGACGGCGGCCCTGGGACGCCGACCCGAGCGTGACGTCCAGCCGGACAGCCTCGGAACCGAGGTCATGCAGGAGCCAGAGCTCACCGGCCGATTCGAAGATCACGCGCTTGCCATCCGTGGAGGCGTGGCGGACGTAGAAGTCCTCATGGTCGGTGTGGCGCCGCAGGTCCCCGCCGCCGGGCAGGACCGAGTACAGGTTGCCGTACCCTTCGTGGTCCGAGAGGAAGGCGATGCGCCCGTCCACCCACATGGGGTCGGCGAGGTTGCCGTCCAGTTCGGGCACGAGCCGTTCAAACTCGCCGTTCCCGTCGCCGTCGATCCAGAGCTTTCCGGCGGTGCCGCCACGGTAGCGCTTCCACCATGCCGGTTCCCGGGACAGCACGCTGCCCACCACCACCGGCTTTTCATCCCCGAGTTCCGGTCCGAAGGCCACCGACTCGACCGGCCCCAGCGGGAGCTCCTCGGCCCAGCCGCCTTCGGTGGACAGACGGTAGGCGTGGGTGTGGCGGCTTTCGGCCTGGCGGAACGCGCTGGTGACCACGATGTCCCCCGCTGGGGTGAAGCCCTTAACCCGGGTGGTGCTGTGGCCGAAGAAGGTCAGCTGGCGGTATCCCCCGCCGTCGACGTCGGCGATGACCACCTCGGGAGCCGTCCCCTGCACGACCGTCCAGACCAGCTTCTTTCCGTCCGGCGTAAAGCGCGGGTTGCGGGCGGGCAGCTGGAGCGAGGAAACACGCCAGGCGCGGCCGCCGCTGAGGGGGGCGATCCAGACGTCGTCCTCGGCCACAAACGTGACCAGATCGCCGTGGACATGAGGGAACCGGAGGTAACTCGAAGAGGTCATCGTTCGATCATAGTCAACGTGTCATGAGCCGTCGGGGAGGTGCCCTGCCGTGCCGGGCATGGTGAGATGGATCATGCGTATCGTCATGGCCGGCGCCTCCGGGCTCATCGGAACGGCACTCTCCTCCCGTCTCGTCTCCGACGGGCACGACGTCGTCCGGCTGGTGAGGCGGCCGCCGTCGTCGCCGTCGGAAATCCTTTGGCATCCTGCCACCGGAACCCTGGACCCCGGCAGCCTTGAGGGCGCCGACGCCGTCATCAACCTCTGCGGCGCCAACATCGGGGCCAGGCCCTGGACACCGCACCGGATCGATGAGCTGTTCCGGTCGCGCCTCGATCCCACCCGGACGCTTACGTCGGCGATGCGCCACCTCGATTCCCCGCCCCGGACCTTCATCAGCCAGTCCGGCGCCGGCTACTACGGCGACGCCGGGCACACCATGCTGACGGAGAACTCCCCCGCCGGGCAGGGCATCATGGCGCGCATCTGCGTCGAGTGGGAAGCGGCAGCCCGCGAGGCCCCCGCCGACGTCCGCGTGGTGACCCCGCGGACGGCAGTGGTGCTGAGCAGATCGGGCGGGGCCATGGGACGCCTGCTGCCCCTGCTGCGGGCCGGGATTGGCGGTCCGCTGGGCAACGGCCGGCAGTACTGGCCATGGATCACCCTCCCCGACCTCACATCAGCGTTCGGGTTCCTCCTCACCTCGGCGGACTCGGGCCCGGTGAATGTTGCCGCTCCGGAAACTGCCGACGTGAACACCCTCGTGGCCGGCCTGGCGAAGGCTCTTCACCGCCCGGCCCTGCTGCGTGCGCCGGCCCCTGCGCTGCGCCTCGTGATGGGCAAGCTGGCCGACGAACTGCTCCTCGCGAGCCAGCGGATCGAGCCCACGCTGCTCCGGGAAAGAGGGTTCACCTGGCGGCATCCCTCGGTGGCGCTTGCCGCCAAATGGGTGGCGGGCGGCCAATAGTCAAGTGCGGAGAGCAGTTCAGGCCGCCAGGTGGTTCAGGACGCCGGTGGGTTCGTGCCGCCGCGTGGTTCAGGACGCCGGTGGTTCGTGCCGCGGGTGGTTCAGGACGCCGGCAGAATATCGGCGATGCGCCAGCGTCCCTCCGCCTGGACCAGGACAAGCCGCAGCCTGACATCCTGCTGTGGCGCTCCGGTGGCCACAACGGTGCCTCCCGCGGAGCGCTCCTCATACGCCGGGGTCGACGACGTCACGGCCACCACGGCCCTCGCCGCTGTGCTTTCGGGGAGCCGGCGCACACGGGAGAGGCCCGTGGTGAAGCCCGCCAGCAGTGTCCCGGATTTCTCCAGCCCGGCCCGGATCCGCTGGTCTGCGGCATGGGCAGGAGTGTTCGGAGCGTTGACCTCGTCGAGCAAGTCCAGCCTGCCCTCCCGCAGCGCCAGCGAACGCAGCTGCGCCAGCCCGCGCACGGCTTCCTCCGGATCCTTCGCCGCGAGCTGCCGCCGGACATCAACGGGCAGCGTGGCCGCCTGTGCTGCAGCCCTTTGCGGGGACCTGGGGCTGGCCGCCGGAAGGACTGCCTCGAGCGCCGCTTGGCCTGACTCCCGCGCCGCCGACGTCTGGCCCTGAGCCGTCTGGCCTGGCTCCTGTGCCGCCTGGCCCGATTCCTGCACCGCTCCGGGAAGTCCCCAAAGGCCCGCGCCGGCAAGTACCGCTGCAATGAGCACGCCGCCCGTTACTGCAAGGCGGCGGCTACTGCCCCAGCCGGTTACAGCGTCCCTGCCGGACCGCGTGGGCAAGGCTCCGCCTGCCGCACCGTCCGGGAGTTGTCTGCTTCGGGTTCGCGCGGCCGCGGCCGGCGTGTTTGGGATTCGGCTGTCTGTGGAGTGCCGGCGATCCGCGGGATGGCGGCTGTCTGCGGAATGGCGGCTGTCTGCGGAATGGCGGGGCGCCTGGCTGACCGCGGGCAGCCTGGTGGCGCGCCCGGCCGGGGTGTCCCCGGCAGCGGCATGCCTGACTGGCCGGTGCCTGACCGCCGGGGGCCTGGCGGTGCGCCCGGCCGGGGTGTCGCTGGCAGCGGCATGCCTGACTGCCCGGTGCCTAAGCGCCGGGCGCCTGACCGCGCTCCCCGCCGCGGTATCCCCGGCAGGGGCATGCCCGACTGCCGCGTGCCTGACACGACGGCTGCCTCCGGCATTCCGGACAGCCCCGGACGGGAACGGCGTCGCCGGCGCCGCAAGCGCCGCACGCGGAACCTCACGCGATGCCAACCTGCCCAACGCCACTACCCAGCCGGTGCTCTTCAGCCGCCTTCCCCACGCGAGCAGGCGCTTCCTCAGCCGCCCGCCTGGCGGCGGGACGGGCCTGCGCGTCAGCAGCTCGGGGAGAACGGTGTCGTGCACCGAACGCGACAGGTCCACGGGAAATGCAGCCGCGCTGCGGTAGATCGCCGTGGCAAGCTCGGCGGCAGCCGGACGTTGCCGCCGGTCGTCGCTGAGCCCGGCCTCTAGCGCCGCCGCCAGCTCGGCCGGCACATCAGGAACAAGCAGGGAGAGCGGCGGCCTCGATGCTGACGGCGGTGGGGGCTGCCCGGTGAGGCAGTACCAGCCCAGGGCGGCGGCAGCATAGACATCGCGTTCCGGCTGCAGCCCTGCACGGACCGCGTCCACCGGAGCCGGGTCCGCAAAGCCGTCGGTGTGCCGGTCAGGAACACCGGATGCGTCCCCTACCATGCGGGCGACACCGAGGTCGGCCAGCAGCGGCTTCCCATGGGCGGTGAAGAGTACATTGCCTGGTGCGACGTCAGAGTGCGTGAAGCCCTTGCCGTGCAGATATCCCAGGACCTGTGCGATCGGTGTCAGGACCGTGACCGTCTCTCCGACGCTCAGGGTGCCCCTCGCCGTAACCAGCTGCTGAAGGGAGCCCCCGGCAGCGTAGTCCATGAGGAGACCAAAACTGCCGCTTCCGGGTGCATCCGCCTGGCCAGGCACATCAGTCCGGTCAAGCGCATCCGTCCGGGCGCGTTGATCCAGGCTGACCACGCCGTAAGCCTTCACAAGGTGTTCATGGTCCAGGACAGACATGACCAGAACTTCCCGGCGGATGTCCTCCTCCCGGGCGATGAGGCCAGTGCTCAATCGATCACTGCCCAATTCACCGCTGCCGGGACCACCGCCGCCTGATTCACCCCTGCCTGGAGGCGGGCCGAAGCACTTCAGGGCAAGCTTCACCCCGGTGGAGTCCTGCGAAACCAGCCACACTTCGGCGCTTCCGCCACGGCCCAGCCAGCGGCACACAGAGTAACCCGCCACGCCAAGCGCCTCCCCTGCGGAACCGTGCATGGCCGCGCTGTGATTTTCCAGAGCGTGATTTTCCAGACCGTGGTTTTCCAAGCTGTGGGTTTCCAAGTTGTGCTGGTCCATGGCTTAAGGAGTACCGGAAACCGGCAATTCCTGCAGAAGTTATCCACAGGCGGCACCGGGCGTTCGGCCGCGCACCGGAAATGGGGCGGAATGTGACCAGGGACGGGGTGAGAGCTTGGGCACACTCCCGGGCAGGACGCCGGCTGAGGTCTAAGCTGGAATGCATGACTCTTGAGTTCACAAAGCTCGGTCTTGCCCCGGATTTCGTTGATTACAGCCAAGCCTGGGACATCCAGCGCGAAATCCATGAAAATGTCCTGGCCGGCAAGGCCCCCAGCACCGTACTCCTCCTCGAACATGCCGCTGTCTATACGGCCGGAAAGCTGACCGAGGATCACGAGCGGCCCTTCGACGGCACCCCCGTGGTTCCCGTGGACCGCGGCGGCAAGCTCACCTGGCATGGGCCGGGCCAGCTCATTGGATACCCGATTATCAAGCTGAAGAACAAGGCCGGCATCCGCGATTACGTGGAGCGACTGGAGTCCGTGATCATCGCGGTGCTCGCGGACTACGGCATCACCGCGGTCCGGATCAAGGGGCGCGCAGGTGTCTGGATCGACGAGGACGCCAAGGGCCCGGCCCGCAAGATCGCCGCCATCGGCATCCGGGTCAGCCAGGGCGTGACCATGCACGGCTTCGCCATCAACTGCAACAACGACCTCGCGCCCTACGCCCAGATCATCGCCTGCGGGATCACCGATGCCGGTGTGACCACCATCGCCCAGGAAACGGGCCGCGACGTGTCCCCCGCCGATCTCGTTTCGCGGATCACCGAGGAACTGCGCAACAATGAAGACGCCCTAGTTGCAACCCCCGAAGGAGCTCTCCTGTGACACTGGCACCAGAAGGCCGGAAAATGCTGCGGATCGAGCAGCGCAATGCGGCCACCCCGGTGGAACGCAAACCGGACTGGATCAAGGCCAAG
>NZ_JBHUSE010000027.1:0-66955 GCF_042674585.1 Arthrobacter sp. NPDC057013 | reverse complement strand
GGGAGGAGGTGACGTTGACGGCCGGGAAAGCGTAGCCGCCCTTCTTGGCACGGTCGATCATGTCGGCATAAATATCGGGGGTTGCAATGGGCATGCTGACTCCTAAATCGAATTTCGTCTGCGGGTTTCGTTGACCCTGGAGTGAACCTCGTCGGCTAGGAACCATCCTAGCCATTTCTTCGCACAGGCCGTGGTTCGCGTCACCCGGCCCGGTAACACTTGCGGCCGGAGATCAGGAGTTCCCTTAAGCCGCCCACCTGCCGGAGCAGCCGCCGCTTTTGCTCAGGGTCCGTCGCGCGCACATGCCGCCGCGGCCAGTCCAAAGGATCCGTCAAGCACCGCTGGTCAGCACCCGCAGAAGCAAGGAACGCCGAGTACTTTCCGGTGTGGTGCGCCCCCCCCGGCATCAATACCGGTTGTCGGCTGCAGGCGCATCAGGCCTGCAGGGCTGTCTGGACGGCTGGGCCGGCGGGTCAGGGATTCGCCACTGGCTCCAGTGCTTCCTGGCCCGTTTCAGCCGGGTAGATCATGTGGGATGGCGCGTTGGAGTTCCTCTTGGCCAGCGGGTAGTACACCAGGGCTGTGACGACCAGTCCCACGAGCCAGGAGATGTCAGCACCGCCCAGCAGCTTCGTCATAGGCCCGGTGTAGAGGGCCTGGGCCAGGAACGGAATCTGTACGATTATGCCCACTGCGTAGGTGATCAGGGCGGTCTTGTTCCAGCGCCCGTAGCGGCCGTTCAGGTCGTACAGGGCCGGAATATCCACCTTTTCTTTTGAGATCAGGTAGTAGTCGACCAGGTTGATGGAGCTCCACGGGATGAAAACCATGAGCAGCAGCAGCACGAAGTTCTTGAAGTTGGCGATGAAGTCCGGCGACGCCAGGACGGCGATAAGCACGGACAGCCCGATGAAGCCGACGACGTATGCGAACCGCGTCCACGTGGCCACACCCGATTTGCGGGTGAACGCAGTCACCGAGGTCAGCATGGTCATGTAACCGCCATACGCGTTCAGGGTGTTGACCGTTAGCTTCCCGATCACGATGACCAGGTAGATGACCACAGCGATGAGGCCCCCGCCACTCATGTGTCCGAGGAAGGCGACCTGACCGTCCAAGAACCTTTCCCCTTTGGGCAAAGCAAGGGCGGCGAAGAGAGCTCCGAGGGTCATGGACCACTGGGAACCGAGCACGGTGCCGAAGTAGGACGCTTGGAACGTCTTGCGGGCCGGGGTGTTGGAGGGGAGGTAGCGGGAGTAATCGGCCACATAGGGCCCATAGGTCAGTTGCCATCCGGCGCCGAGGGAGATGGCGAGCAAGAAAGTGGGAAATTCGAAGTTCCCGGCCCCCAGGAGGGCTCCCACGTCCTGGCTCATGAGGAGCCTGATGCCGAGGTAGGTGAAGCCGAGCACCCCGACGATCGTGGCGATGCGGCCCATCATGTGAATGTATTTGTAGCCGAGCGTCGCAACGAGGATGGTCAGCGCCCCGAAGAGGACCATTCCCACGGCCGGCGTGCCGGTGTGCAGGATCTGGTCCACGGCCTGGCCGGCCAGGACGGTGCCCGTGGCGGCGAACCCAAGGTACATGACGACCACTAGCACCAGCGGGATAACGGCGCCCAGAATCCCGAACTGTGCGCGGCTGGAAATCATCTGCGGAAGCCCAAGTTTGGGGCCTTGGGCCGCATGCAGCGCCATGACGGCCCCGCCCAGAAGGTTGCCAACCAGCAAGCCAAGGATCGCCCACAGGGCATCAGCGCCGAACAGCACTGCGAGGGCGCCATCGACGATGGCGGTGATCTGCATGTTCGCTCCGAACCACAGGGTGAACTGTTGTGCCGGAGAACCGTGACGTTCGTTTTCCGGGACGAAGTCGATGGAGCGGCGCTCAACGCGCGGCCCCGATCCCGTTTTTGTTGTGGCCTGCATGCTGTTCCTCACTGTGACGATCAAATCGAGGTCCCCCAACCTTTTGAATCAATCTGAGCACGCACTGTGAGCGGCATCACCGGAAAGCCGCGACGTTTCGTCCGGGATTTCGGACAATGGGAGTAAAACGGTCATTCAGCCGATCAAACGCGCTGGCCGAACACGTGCCTGCGCACCCATGCGTGCATGGCGATGGCCGCGGCCGAGCCTGCGTTGATGGAGCGGGTGGACCCGAACTGCTCGATGGACAGGGTGGCCTCCGCCGCCTCGTGCACCTCCCGGGTCAGCCCCGGCCCTTCCTGCCCGAAGACCAGCACGCACTTCTGCGGCAGCTCGTACGTTTCCAGCGGTACTGAGTCGGGAAAGATGTCGATCCCTATGATGGCCAGCCCCTCCCCCTGTGCCCACGCCACGAAGTCCTCGACGGTGGAGTGGTGGCGGACGTGCTGGTAGCGGTCGGTGACCATCGCCCCGCGGCGGTTCCACCGTCGTCGACCGATGATGTGGACCTCCTTGGCGAGGAACGCATTGGCAGTGCGCACCACGGTGCCGATGTTGAGGTCGTGCTGCCAGTTTTCGATGGCGATGTGGAAGTCGTGCCGCTTGGCGTCCAGGTCCGCGACGATCGCCTCGTGCTTCCAGTACCGGTACTTGTCCACAACGTTGCGCCGGTCACCGTCGGCCAGGAGGTCAGGATCCCAGTGGTCGCCTTCCGGCCATTCACCCTCCCAGGGCCCGACGCCGACCTCCGGCTTTGGCTCCGGCGTCCCGTTCTGGTCTGGCTGGGATGGTTCTGGCTGGGGTTCGGGTGTCCCGGGCGTTTGCGTCACCCCTCAACACTAGACTGGGCTCCGAACGCAAACATCTTGGTGAAGGAATGACATGGCAGAAGCGGACAAGGTAAAGACATCGGCGGCCGTGTACCGCAGCGGCCAGGAGATCGAGTGCTGGCTCACCGACATGGACGGCGTCCTGGTGCATGAGAACCAGGCCGTACCCGGGGCCCCGGAACTGATCCAGCGTTGGGTGGACACCTCAAAGCGCTTCCTCGTCCTGACCAACAACTCCATCTTCACGCCGCGCGACCTGGCCGCCCGGCTGCGGGCCTCCGGACTGGAAATCCCGGAGGAGAACATCTGGACGTCGGCGCTGGCCACGGCCCAGTTCCTCAAGGACCAGGTGTCCGCCGGCGGACCGGACAGCGGCAACCGCGCCTACACCATCGGCGAGGCGGGGCTCACGACGGCGCTCCACGAGGCCGGCTTCATCCTCACCGACCAGAACCCCGACTTCGTGGTGCTCGGCGAAACCCGCACATACTCCTTCGAGGCGATCACCATGGCCATCCGGCTGATCCTCGCGGGGGCGCGGTTCATCGCCACCAACCCGGACGCCACCGGCCCGTCCAAGGAGGGCCCGATGCCCGCCACCGGCGCCATCGCCGCGCTGATCACCAAGGCAACAGGGCGCGAACCGTACATTGTGGGCAAGCCCAACCCCATGATGTTCCGCTCGGCCATGAACCAGATCGATGCGCACTCGGAGACCACCGCGATGATCGGCGACCGCATGGACACCGACATCATCGCGGGCATGGAAGCCGGGCTGCACACCGTCCTGGTGCTCAGCGGCATCACGCAGCGCGATGAAATCGCCTCCTACCCGTTCCGCCCCAACCAAGTGCTGAACTCGGTGGCGGACCTCAAGAACCAGATCTGACCAGGCCAGGCTGCCGGCCGGCCGCGTCTAGAACGGGGTCATCTTCCCGCCGCCACCAGGCAGCGGGAAGATCTGGTTTTCCAGGTCCTCCAGAATGGGCCGGTACACGAACGGGTTCCAGCCCGGGCTGGCGTGTGCCGGCAGCGCCCCGGTGGTCTGCCGGTCCGACGAGACCATGTTCGCGGCGAACGTGTGCGCCCACGAATCACGGGCTGTCTGGTAGTTGACGGTCTGGTCCCGCGGGTTTCCGATGTACGCCATGCGGGTGTCCCCGATCTGCCCCGCGAAGCGGGTGGCGTCGAAGTGGTAGATGTAGGCGGATTCGGTCTGGATCAGCACGCTCGAGGGGGCGATCGGGGACAGCTGCTCCAGCGTCTGGTCCAGGATCTGGCCCCAGGTGCGCTCATTTTTATGGGCCACTCGTTCCCCCAGTTCGTACCCACCGCGCAGCACTGACGGGATCCGGAACCCGCTTTCGTAGAGGAACACCACGCCGTCGAACCAGCTCTGGTCCAGGACGTCGAACTTGCTGTAGGGGCTGCAGTCGAGCAGGATCAGCTCCACCTTGACGCCGTGCAGCTCCAGCAGTCGGGCGGCCACCTGCGTGGCCACCATGCCGCCGAAACTGTGGCCGTAGAAATAGAGCGTGGTGAGGTTGTGCGCCCGGACGTGCTCGATCACCGCGATGACCAACTGGTCGATGTCCAGGCCCAGGTTCGAATATCCCGCCGCCGCGAGCTGCCCGCGCAGCCGCAGGCTCCCGCGGAGCGAATTGAGGATCCACTGGGCCTCCTCCCAGCTGGTCTTGTAACCGGGAAACAGGATCCAGCTGGCGTGCGGAAAGTAACTCTGCGCGAAGTCGTCCTCGACCACCAGGATCTTGTGGACCTGCCGTTCCTCCTGCACTTGCTTCGTGAAAAGCATGTCAGCGGCGAGGATAGTGGAGGCGCCGGCGCCGGTGAGGAAGGTCCGGCGCGAGAAGCGCTTTAGGTCGGCGGCGCGCCGAAGAAACCGGGCAGCGTCCGCGCCCGGCGCCTTCTGCCGGCCCGTCTGGCCGGCGGCCCCTTCATATGGCACTGAACTACCCTAGGCACAGTCCGGCCGGGCAACACAAGTCCCAGCTCAGGTGCCCGGCACGGCTTACGCCCCGGCAGGCCCTTGATCGGAAAGGTGGGGTCTGGGCAGCCTGGTCAGCTGTTTGAGGCGTGTTTCTGGGCCGGGTCGGCCGGTTCCCGGCGAGCGATCTCCTCGCCGATTGCCTCGTACCGGGCCAGCAGTTCATGTCCGGAATGCCCGGCCGGATCGTCCAGCATCCCGAAGACCGCGTCGCTCGCGGCCAGCAGCTCGTCAGGCGAATAGTCGGATAGCAGGCGGAGCCCGGCCTCCTCCAGTGCCTGGGACAGCTCTGACGGGTTTGTCAGCGCCGTGAGGTCAGGCCGCGATTCCGCCACGGCGCGGTCGCGGGCGGACATGACCTCAAGGAACACCCCTGGTGCGCCTGCCGCGGCGACCTGCCGTGTGCCGGCGTCGAGGGCGTTGAGGTCGAAGCGAAGTCCGGCGAGGGCGGATGACTCGACGAAAGCAGCGCGGGAAAGATCCACAGTGATGGGCGAAGAGATGCCCATCCGGCGGACGCGCTGGATTTGGTGCATCAGCTCCGGGCGGGACGCCAGGGTGAGGCTCCCGCGGACGTCAATGCGGGCGGTGCCGGCGGCGTCGTCGATCTTAATGAGGGGACTAAGCTGGTTGTCCATAGGTACTCCAAACGGGGTGTCTATGGCCGACGGCTCAACCTTGGACAGCCTATCCCGGCTAGTCCAGCCGCACAACCAGCCTATCCCGCCTGGACCTTCCCGGGCTCCTCGAAGTGGGTGCTGGCCTCGGCGCCTCCCACAGAACTCACCAGCGACGCAGCGATGTCGCGAAGCTTCACGTTGCTGTGGCTCGAGGCATCAGTGAGGATGCGCACAGCCGTCGCCTGGCTACACCGGTTCTGCGCCATAACGATGCCGACGGCGATGTCGATGACGGTCCGTGATTCCAACGTGGCGCGGAGGTTCGCGGCGCTGTCAGTGTGCAGCGAAAACCTGACCGCCAGGCGCAGGGCCTGGGAGATCTCCCGGGTGTACCCGCGGGCGCGGGCCGCCGAAACCTCGTTGAACTTGTGGGGCACGTCGGAGTAGAGGTTAAGAGCGGCCTTCGCGTCCCCCTGCAGGTTGAAGGGCAGCGACAGCACGGAACGCAGCCCGTGCGAAGCCACCGCATTAGCGTAGTCAGGACCCCAGCGGTCTTCTTCGAAGAGATCCGAAACGTGGACTTCCCGTTCTTCCTCCGCAGCCGTCAGGCACGGCCCCTGGGACAGCGAATACTGGATTTCATCCACCTCGCGGGCGGAGTCGCTGCTCCAGCCGATCGTCGCCGCCTTGCGGTCCCTCAGCAGCGTGATACCGCAGAGGGCGTCGTCGCCGTCGCCTGCCACCTGGTGCGCCGAGTACCGCGCCAGCTCGTTGAGGAAGTCTTCAAAATCGGCGCTCTCCAGAATCAGGTTCTGGATTTGCTCAACGCTGCTCAGGGCTTGATCCGACGGGCGCATGACGGGTACTCCAAGTGAAGGGACTTTTCCGGGGTACGGAAATACTAGGGCACCCGAGGTGTGCCGTCCACCAGGACAGCCGGTCAGCTCAGGCCGAGCTCGTCCTTGCTGAAGGCGTACAGGTACGGCACGCCGGCTTCGGCTTCGATCTTTTCCTTGGCGCCCGTGTCACGGTCGACGATGACGGCAACTGCCACGACGTTGCCGCCGGCGTTGCGGACACCCTCGACGGCGGTCAGGGCTGAGCCGCCGGTGGTGGAGGTGTCCTCCAGCACCAGGACCTTACGGCCCTCAACCGACGGGCCTTCCACCTGGCGGCCCATGCCGTAGGACTTCTGTGCCTTGCGTACCACGAAGGCGTCGATGGCCCGGCCGGCATCCGTGGCAGCGTGCATGACGGCGGTGCCCACCGGGTCCGCCCCCATCGTGAGGCCGCCGGCGCACTCAAAGTCGATGCCGGCGTCGTCAATCAGGGACAGCATGACCTGGCCGACGAGCTTGGAGGCCTCGTGGTGCAGTGTGATGCGGCGCAGGTCGATGTAGTAGTCGGCCTCGGCACCGCTGGACAGGATGACCTTGCCGCGGACAACCGCGAGTTCCTTGATCAGTTCCAGAAGTCGGGCACGGGCAGCGGTGTTGGAAAGCGAGTCCGGGGTGGCAGTCATGGGCTCCAGTTTAGTCGGTGCCGGATGCCTTTCCGGGCCCCGCGTCCACCCGCCGGGCAAAGGCGGGCGCGTGCTCGGGCAGTGGTCCGTGCGCGATCATCCGGGGCAGCAGTCCCATGAGGACGGGAACGTGCTGGGCGAGGTACATCACCGCTGCCGGGGGGCCCGACCTTTTGCCGGTAAAGAGCGGGACAAAAACGGCCCGGTGCATGAACCGCTGGACGGACTGGATGATCACGGTCGGCACTTGCCGCCGCCGCTGCACCGCCGCGAGATCCTTCTCGGTGACCTTGCCCCGCAGCAGCGCGGGGGCGAGCCGGGCGGCAGCGGCCACGGCGTCCTGGACGGCCAGGTTGATGCCCACCCCGCCGGCCGGAGACATCGCATGGGCGGCATCCCCAATGCACAGCAGCCCGTCGATGTACCAGCGCTGCAGGCGGTCGAGCCGGACATCCAGCCAGTGGAGGTCGTCCAGGGACCGGATGGCATCGAGGCGGTCCGCGAGGTCGGGGCGCAACGCGGCGATCCGCTCCCGGAACCGTTCCACTCCCTCGCTTTTGATGCGGTCTCCGGAGCCTTTCGGGGCGAAGTAGCCCATCTGGTAGTAGGTGTCCCGGAACAACGCGATGACGGCGTCGCGGTCCCCGAAAGCCGGGACAATGCCGGCGACTTCCCCCCGTTCGGACTCAGCCCGCGGCAGCTTAAACCACCAGGTGTCGAACGGCACCGGATATTCCTTCGATTTCAGGCCGGCCGCCTGGCGCAGCACCGAATGCCGGCCGTCCGTGGCTACAACGAGGTCTGCGCGGAGCGCACCTTCGGTGCCGTCCCTGGTTACGTATCGGATCCCGGTGACCCGGCCGCCGTCGGACATCAGGGACGTTGCCTTGTGCTCCATCAGGAGCGTGAACGTGGGCTCCTGCTCGGCGGCGCGGGCCAGGAAGTTCAGGAAGTCCCACTGGGGCATCATGGCGATGTAGTTGTACGGAGGCCGGAGCGCGGCGAAATTGCCCAGCGTGACCAGGCCCCCGCCTGGCGTCGGGAAGGCGACGTTCTGCAGCCGGCTTTGCGGCAGCCCGCGGAACTCGGCGCCGAGTCCGAGTTCGTCGATGAGCCGGATGGTGGAGGCATGGACGGTGTCCCCGCGGAAGTCCCGGAGGAAATCCCCGTGCTTTTCGAGAACGGTGACCTCGACCCCGGCCCGCGCCAGCAGCAGCCCCAGCATCATGCCGGCCGGCCCGCCGCCCACCACCACGCACCCTGTACTCTCCATGAGCCATACGGTACGCTCCCGGTGCACGGGAGCACAGAGCGCGGCAGCACAGGCGCTCGAGGCCGGCCATCGCCTCCCGGCGTTGGAAAATCTTCGAGGAAGACTCGGGCAAGCGGGGCTTGAGACCCGCAGGGTCGGCCCCTTTACCCCGAAAACAACGTCCGGCGCTGCTGCCGCGGATGCAGCGGTGCGCGCCGGGGCCACAGCGTGCATCGTCTTCAACGACCTGCTAGCCATCGGAATGCTGCAGCGGCGCGGGTGCGGGGAGCATCGTCGGGTGCGACATTTTCGGCGCTGGTTTCTGCAATCCTCCGCCGACATCGATCTCCTCCCCGATCGAGCAGGCCGGCCGGGCGGTAGCCGCAGGGACCCGCTCGGTAGCGGCACGGACCCGGCGGACTCCGGCGGAAACAGTTGAGCCTCGCGGATGGCGCTGACTAGGCTGAGTTCCATGCGCACACTCCAAGCCAAGATCATCGAAGAAATGGGCGTCCAGCCCCGGATCGATCCCGCAGAGGAGGTGCGCAAACGCGTCACTTTCCTGAAGGAGTACCTCAAGGCCACCGGCACCAGGGGCTTTGTCCTGGGCATCTCCGGCGGCCTTGACTCCTCGCTCGCCGGGCGCCTCGCGCAGCTGGCAGTCGAGGAACTGCAGGCCGAGGGCACGGACGCGCAATTCGTGGCGGTCCGCCTCCCCTACGGCGTCCAGCACGACGAGGAGGACGCCCGGGCTGCCCTGGACTTCATCAAGGCCTCCAAAGAATGGACGTTCAACATTTCCGCCGCCGTGGACGGCTTCGAGGACGAATTTGAAAAGACGGTCGGCAACGGGATCTCCGACTTCCACAAGGGCAACACCAAGGCCCGCACGCGCATGATCGCCCAGTACGCCCTCGCCGGGGAGCACAACTACCTGGTCATCGGCACCGACCACGGGGCGGAATCCGTGACCGGATTCTTCACCAAGTATGGCGACGGCGGTGCCGACATCCTCCCGCTGTTCGGCCTGAACAAACGGCAGAACCGGGCCCTGCTGGAGTACCTCGGCGCGCCCGAGCGGGTCTGGAAGAAGGTGCCCACCGCCGATCTCCTGGACGACCGGCCAGGCCGCACCGACGAGGACGAACTGGGCCTGAGCTACGACCAGATCGACGACTACCTCGAGGGCCGCGACGTCGGCGACACCGCCGCTGAACTGATCGAGCAGAAGTATCTCCGGACACGGCACAAGCGCACTGTTCCGGTCAGCATCTTCGACACCTGGTGGAAGCACGAGGGTCCGGAAGAGGCAAGGGCAGGACTCTAGGCGAGGTTCCCGGACGGCCGCCCACCGGGCGGCCGTCCTAGGGCAACAGCACGATCTTCCCCCGGCCGTGGCCGCCACGGCTGATTTCCAGCGCGTCGGCAGCCTCGATCAGCGGCATCCGGTGCGAGACCGTGAAGGTGATCTGGCCCTCTGCGGCGAGCGTCCCCACTTCCGCCACCCGGCCCTCGAGCTGCTTTACGGCCGCCAGCCCTGCCGCCGAGGCCTGCTCGCCCGGAACGGTGGTCACCGCCCGGCCGGCGCCCCGGAGCAGCTCGGCAGTGGCTGCCAGCGAATCCTCGCTCCCAACGGTGTCCAGGACTGCCGTGACCGTGCCCGCGTCCCCGGCGAGCGCCCGGACCCTGTCCGCAAGCCCGGGACCGTACGTCACGGGTTCGGCGCCCAGCTCACTAAGGTACTCCTGGTTGGCCTCCGACGCCGTGCCGATCACCCGTGCACCGAAGGCCAGCGCAATCTGGACCGCGGCCGAGCCAACCCCGCCGGCGGCGCCGTGAACCAGCACCGTGTCTTCTGGCGCCACGGCGAGCTGTTTCAGGGCCGAGTACGCCGTGCCGCCTGCCACCGGGATACACGCCGCCTGCTCGAAGTCCACACCCGCAGGCAAGGGAGTCAGCTGGTCGGCCGGCACCACGGCTTCCGTCCGGTAACCGCCCAGCAGCCCGTTCCAGATGACCTCGTCACCCACCGCAAACCCTTCAAAAGCAGGCCCGACGGCGGTCACGACGCCGGCCGCCTCGCTGCCGGGCACCGCCGGAAAGTCCAAGGGGACCCACCTTTTGAGGTAGCCGGCCACGAGCTTCCAGTCCATGGGATTGACGCTGACCGCCCGGAACTCCACCTGCACCAGGCCGTCACCCGGTTCGGCCAGCTTCTCCGTACCCACCTTCAGGACCTGCGGATCGCCGTATTCCTCAAAGTAGACCCGTGTGCTCATGGCGCTGGCTCCTTCGGTGCTGTCCGGCTTTCCTGCAGACCGCGCCGTCTGCAGGGGTGGGGCCCGTCCGCAAACGATGGTCGTCTGCGGGATGGACCCTCTGCAAGGTTAGGCACGGGCCGCGGGCACCACAACAGTTTCAGCGGTCCCTTCCCGGGACGGCTGGGCGTTGTGCTCCAGCTAGTTCTGCCGCCTGCGCTGGCCGCCGGCGCCAAGCCGGACGGTGAGCCGGTGGGCCTCCTCGAGCAGAAGCCGCCCCAGCAGTTCGCGCCGGTCCCCACGAAAGCGTGGTTCGATGCCGGTCAGGGACAGTGCCCATGACGGCCGGCCGGCTTGGTCGAAGACCGCCGCGCCCATCCCCCAACTGCCTTCCAGCACCAGGCCCGGGTTCACGGAGTAGCCGCGCCGGCGGGTCTGGTGCAGGTTGTTCCGGACAACGTCCTCCGGGTGCCCGCCGGCATACTTGCCGGCATGGGCAGCCCACTCACCCAGGATCTGTTCCTGTTCCGCTTCGGGCAGGAACGCCATGATCGCCGTTCCGGCCGAGGCCACGCCCAGCGGAAACCGCACACCCTCATGAAGTACGAAGGAGCGGACTGGGAAGCTCCCCTCTTCGCGCAGCAGGCACACGGTCTCGGCGCCCCGCCGGATCGAGAAGAAGGCGCTCTCACCGGTCTCCTCGGCGAGCCGGCGGAGGCTGGGCCTCGCCAGGTCCTCCAGGGGAAAGCGCGCGGCCGCCACCGATCCCATCAGCAGGGCCTCGGGGCCGAGCACCCAGTTCCCGCTCAGGGGGTCGTGGTCGAGCAGCCCCTCGGCCGCAAGTGACGTCAGGAGGCGGTGCACGGTAGGACGGGTCAGCCCCGAGTCCCGCACCAGCTCCACGAGCGGGCTTCCCTCCGGCTTTCGTGCCACGATCCGCAGAAGTCCTGCAATGCGGCTAACGACCTGCGCGCCCTGGACCGGTGCTTGGTTCACGATAGCTCCTTATTGATCCATATTGTGGACACATGCCAGCCTACCGTCCACAGTGTAGGAACGCGACTGCCTAAAGAGGATGAAGCCTTGACGCCGTCGCAGCGCCCAGACTACGCTCCACAGTCAGAAACCATCGTCCATAAAGTGGACTGCACACCAGCTCAACGAGGAGATGCGATGTCCAAGCTGAAACCCAATTCCGCCGAAGCCCTGCACGATGTCCTCCGGGACGGGATCACCCTCGCCGTGGGCGGGTTCGGGCTGAGCGGCATTCCGGCTGACCTGATCGAGGCGGTCCGCGATTCCGGCGTGAAGGACCTGACCGTGGTGTCCAACAACATGGGCGTGGACGGCAAAGGCCTGGGCATCCTGATCGAGGCCGGCCAGGTCCGCAAGGTCATCGCCTCCTACGTCGGCGAAAACAAGCTCTTCGCCGAGCAGTACCTCGCCGGTGTCCTGGAGGTGGAGTTCACACCGCAAGGCACCCTGGCGGAGCGGCTGCGCGCCGGCGGCGCCGGCATCCCTGCTTTCTACACCAAGACCGGTGTGGGCACCCTGGTGGCGGAGGGCAAGCCACACGAGGTGTTCGACGGCGAAACGTACGTCCGGGAGCGCGCCATCCTTGCCGATGTGGCACTGGTCCACGCCCACACCGCCGACACGGACGGCAACCTGATCTACCGGTACACGGCCCGGAACTTCAACCCGGCGGTCGCCACCGCGGGCGCGGTCACCATCGCCGAGGCAGAGGTCATCGTCGAACCCGGAGCCCTGGACCCGGACCACATCGTCACCCCCGGCGTGTACGTCCAGCGGTTGGTCCAGGCCACCGCACGAGTCAAGGACATCGAACAGCGCACCGTCCGGCCGCGCACGGAACTGGTTAGCAACTAAGAAGGAGAAACCCATGCCCTGGACCCGGAATGAAATGGCCGCGATCGCGGCCGAGGAACTGAACGACGGCGACTACGTCAATCTCGGCATCGGCATCCCCACGCTGGTAGCCAACAACCTGCCCGACGGCGTCCGGGTAGTCCTGCAAAGCGAGAACGGGCTGCTCGGCATGGGCCCCTTCCCCTACGAAGGCGAGGAGGACGCCGACCTCATCAACGCCGGCAAGCAGACCGTCACCGTCCTGCCCGGCGGCAGTATCTTCGACTCCGCCACCTCCTTCGGCATGATCCGCGGCGGCCACGTCAAAGTCGCCATCCTCGGCGCCATGCAGGTCTCCGGCAACGGCGATCTCGCCAACTGGACCATCCCCGGCAAAATGGTCAAAGGCATGGGCGGCGCCATGGACCTCGTCGCCGGCACGCCCCGCGTCGTGGTCCTCACCGAACACAACGCCAAAGACGGCTCGGCCAAGATCGTCACCGACTGCACCCTGCCCCTGACCGGCGTGGGCGTCGTGGACCGGATCATCAGCGACCTCGCCGTCTTCGACCTCCACAAGAAGGACGACGGCGGCCGGCAGCTCACGCTCGCACGGCTCGCCCCGGGCGTCACCCTCGTGGAGATCCGGGAGAAGACGGAAGCGGAGTTTACGGTTGCCGCGGAGCTCGCCGAACCGGCCCAGCTTTGACGCTGCAGGCGCGGTGAAACGGCCGCCCCCTGCGGCTGACCGTCCTAAAACCGGGCCAGTTCGGCGCCCTCAGCCCTGCAGGTCCGCAACCTACTTGGCGGCGACTGCGGCGGCGCCGGCCTCGGCGCACGCTTCGTCGAGCTTGCCGTCGGGGGCGCCGCCGACGCCGATGCCCGCCACGGAGACGCCGTTCACCTTCAGCGGGACGCCGCCCGGGAGGAAGAGCGTGCCGGGAAGGTCGGCGATGCTCGGCCCGTTGCCGGAAATGCGCTTGGCGAGTTCGCTCGTGGGGCTGCCGAACGCTGCCGCGGTGTACGCCTTCTGTTTGGCGGACTCGATGGTGTGCTCGGCGGCGTTGTCGCCGCGCAGGAGCGCCTGGACGGTGCCGAAGCGGTCCACCAGGGCCACGGTAACGAAGGGCAGCTTGTCGGACTGGCACTTCGCGAGCGCGGCGCCCACCGCCTTCGCCGAGGCGCCAACGCTGATCCGGTTCTGGGCGACGACGTCGTCCGAACCCGGCTGGGCATCGGCAGCAGGCACGGCTGCCGGCACTGCGGCAGGCTGTACTGCGGCCCCGGGCTGAACCGAAGCCGGGGAAGATCCTGGCCCGGCGTTGGCGACGGCGGTGGCACCGGCGGTGATCACAAGCGCTCCGGCTGCCGCGGCGGCAAAAAACTTCTGGGACTTCTTCACGGTGGTTCTCCTTGGGTGGGCGGCGAGCGGCCGGCCGAATAAGTCCGGACCGGAATCCGGTGATATGCGGACGCAGCCAAAGGGCTGCATTTCCATGGTGGACCTGCGCCGGCCGGGGACGCATCAGGCCATCAGTTGGATCCGGATGGTCCTTCTGGCTGGCCGTATCAGCCGAATGGCTGAGAGACCAGCAACGGCGCGGGCAATAGCATGGTCCGTAGCACGTCACCCACCGGAACCGGACCCGCCATGCCTTCGCCAGCCCCCACCGCCGCACCGGAACATCCTCCTGCACGCACCGGCCCTGCCCCGGGCAGCCGGCTGGGACGGATCGACGCGGCGGTCCACCTGGGCTTCGCCGTGCTCATGGTCGCCTCGGTGGTGCGGTACGTGATGCGGCACAGCGCCCAGGACAACCTGCTGGTCCTCGCACTGGCGGGCGCCGCCTGCGCCCTGTATGCGGTCATCGCCGTGTTGGCCCAGCGCCGGCGTCCCTGGGCAGTGTGGATGTTCGTCCTCGTGGCCGTGTGGGCCGTGCTGGTGGTCTCCGCGCCCAGCTTCGCCTGGTGCTCGTTTGCGCTGTTCTTCCTGTGCCGCATCGCCTTTACCGGCGCCGTCGCCTATGCGGCGGCGGGCGCGACGGCGGCAGCCACCGCCGCGGGGCTGTTCCGGCTCAGCGACGGCACCGACCTGGCCATGCTCCTGGGCCCGCTCGCCGTGGGCGTCCTGCTTACCCTGATCTACGACCGCATCGAACACGACGCCGCCGAGCAGCGGCGCCTGCATTCCGAGGTATCCCTCGCCCAGGGGCAACTGGCCGCCAGCGAGCGCCGCGCCGGCACCATCGCCGAACGCGAACGCGTCTCCAGGGAAATCCACGACACCGTGACCCAGGGCCTGGCCAGCAGCCTGCTCCTCCTCGAAGCCGCAAACCGGGCCTGGCCCGGGCCAGCGTCCCGGCAGGATCTCCGGGAGGCCAGCGAGCTGCTGCGCCGGAACCTCTCCGATACGCGGAGCCTGGTCCACGAACTTGCCTCCCCCGGCCTCGACGCCTCACCGCTGCCGGACGCCCTGCTGCAGGCCGCTTCCCAGTACGTGCCGGGCTCCAGGCTGCTGGTCACCGGCGAACCGCGGACAGTTCCCGCTGACATCCGCCATGCACTCCTCCGGGTGGTGCAGAGCGCCGCCGCGAACATCAAGCTGCACGCCTCCGCGGACACCACCACCATCACCCTCGGCTTCCTGCCGGACGCGGTCACGCTGGACGTTTACGACGACGGCGCGGGCTTTGATCCGGCGGCGGTAGCACCGCCGTCGGACGCCGGAGGGTACGGACTGCGGGCGATGCGGCAGCGGGTGGAGCAGCTGGGCGGCGCCTTCTCGGTGGAAAGCGCACCGGGCGAGGGAACTGTGGTGGCGGCGCAGCTGCCGGTAAAGGGGGAAGCATGAGCGTCATCACCGTGCTCCTCGTGGACGACCACCTCGTGGTCCGCAGCGGACTGAAGGCCCTGCTGGGCACGCAGCCGGACATCGAGGTGGTTGCCGAGGCGTCCTCCGGCGAGGAAGCCCTGGCCGCCGTGGAAGCCCACGCTCCCGACGTCGTGGTGATGGACCTGGCCATGGGCCCGGGTATGGACGGGATCGGGGCCATCAGGAAGCTGCGCGAACGCAACCGCAGGCAGGCCGTGCTGGTCTTCACCACCTACGATTCCGACGCCGACATTGTCCGGGCCGTTGACGCCGGGGCCATGGGTTACCTCCTGAAGGACGCGGCGCCGGAGGAGATCTTCGCCGCCATCCGCGGCGCCGTCCAGGGCAAGAGCGTCATGAGCCCGCCGGTAGCCTCCCGCCTGTTCCAGCAGCTGCGCAATCCTGACGAGGTCCTGACCCCGCGGGAAGCCGAGCTGCTGAGCCTCCTCACCGAGGGGCTCAGCAACCGGGAGCTGGGGCAGCGGCTGTTCATCTCCGAGGCCACCGTCAAGACCCACCTCGCCCACATCTACGCCAAGCTGGGCGTGGAGACCCGGGCCGCGGCCATCGCCACCGCCATCCGCCGCGAGGGGATGCGCTAGCAGCGGGGCTAGACTCGATCCCGTCCAGCCCAGCCCTTTCGAGAGGAGCAGCCATGCGCGCCACTATCATCCACGGACCCGGCGACATCAGGGTGGAGGACCGCGACTACCCGGCCATCCAGCTCCCCACGGACGCCATAGTCCGCGTGACGGCCGCCTGCGTCTGCGGCTCGGACCTGTGGCCGTACCGCGGCGTGAGGCCCGTCCGCCATGCCTCCGCCATCGGCCACGAATTCGTCGGCGTCGTGGAAAGCGCCGGCACCGACGTGTCCACGCTCCGGGCGGGCGACTTCGTGATCGCCCCCTTCGTGGTCAGCTGCGGACAGTGCCCGCAGTGCCTGAACGGCGTCACGGTGGCCTGCGACCACCTCGCCGGCTGGGGCGGTAAGGACGACGCCGGATTCGCGGTGGACGGCGGCCAGGGCGAGGCCGTGCGCGTCCCGCTCGCCGAATCGACGCTCGTCAAGGTGCCGGACATCGGCGAGCCGGACGCAGCACTGCGCAACAGCCTGCTGACCCTCTCGGATGTCATGGCCACCGGCCACCATGCCGCCGTCAGCGCCCAGGTGGGCCCCGGCCGGACCGTTGTGGTGGTGGGCGACGGCGCTGTGGGGCTCTGCGGCGTCCTTGCGGCAAAGCGGCTCGGGGCCGAGCGGATCATCGCGATGTCCCGGCATGCCGACCGGCAGGCCATCGCCAGCGAGTTCGGTGCCACCGACATTGTGGAGGAGCGCGGGGACGACGGCGTGGCCAAGGTCCGTGAACTTCTCGGCGGAGTGCTGGCCGACTCCGTGCTCGAATGCGTAGGCACCAAGGAGTCCATGGAGCAGGCCCTGCATTCCGTCCGGCCCGGGGGCGCCCTGGGCTTTGTCGGGGTTCCCACCGGCGGCGCGGAGATTCCGCTGCGCTACCTGTTCGACAAGAACATCACCGTGTCCGGCGGAATGGCCCCTGCCCGGACCTACATTCCCGAGCTGCTCAAGGACGTGCTCTCCGGCGCCATCAATCCCGGGCGGGTATTCGACGTCGAGATGCCCCTCGAGGACGCGCCCGAAGCCTATAAGGCGATGGACGAGCGCCGGGCCATCAAGGTGCTCCTGACCCCATAGAACGGTTGCGCGGGCACGGCGCCGGGTCTACCGTGATCCGCATCAGTCACCACCGCCGTCGAGGGAGCCGTCATGGCCGGGTTTGTGCAGATCATCGAATTCCAGACCTCTCGCATCGAGGAGGTTGAAGCGCTGGGCCGCCCGTCACGAACCGAGGGAACCACCGCGCCGACGTTTCGCCGGATCAGCGCCACCGCGGACCGGGACCGGCCCGGGACATACTTCACCATCGTGGAGTTTGACTCCTACGAGTCGGCGATGGAGAACTCCAACCGGCCCGAAACATCCGACTTCGCCGCGAAGATGGCGGCCCTGTGTGACGGTCCGCCGGTTTTCCGGAACCTGGACGTGATGTGGGAGGACACCGGGCAGGAGCCGGAGAGCACCACTTAGGGCAGGAAACGGCGTCTCCAACTGAGGTTTTGGGACAACATCTCCCGTTACAGGTGGGACTCCTGATGACGGCAGCTATTGCACGCCCGGCGGATGGCCCATAGGTTGGAGACAGCGGACAACAGTTTCCGTCTCTGCCTGCTGTCGGAGCAGGACCAGAAAAGGGTTACAAAGGAAGTAGCAATGGCAACAGGCACAGTTAAATGGTTCAACGCCGAAAAGGGCTTCGGCTTCATCGCTCCGGATGATGGATCGGCAGATGTATTCGCCCACTACTCGGCAATTGCCTCCAGCGGCTACCGCTCCCTGGATGAAAACCAGAAGGTCGAATTCGAAGTGACCCAGGGCCCCAAGGGTCCGCAGGCAGAGAACATTCGCCCGCTGTAACGGCTTACCAAAGACTCCCCTGTCCGTGCCTGGCACGCACAGGGGAGTTTTTGCTGCCCGCAGTCTTTGGCCGCCCGGTAGAGTGCCGCCATGGATGAAAAGGCGACCCTGCACCATTACCTGCGGACACGGCGCGCCCAGCTGCTCGCCAAGCTCGACGGCCTGGGCGAGTACGACGTCCGCCGGCCGATGACGCCCACCGGCACCAACCTCCTGGGCCTGGTCAAGCATGTGGCCAGCGTGGAACTGGGCTACTTCGGCGAAGTGTTCGGGCGGCCCAGTGACCGGGAGCTGCCCTGGTTCGCTGACGGGGCCGAGCCGGACGCCGACATGTGGGCCACGCCGGAGCAGACCCGCGCCGAGATCGTGGCGCTGCACCACCTCTCCGCGGCGCACACCGATGCCACCATCGAGGCGCTGCCCCTGGACGCTCCCGGGGTTGTGCCCTGGTGGCGGGAGGAACGCAGGCACGTGACCCTGCACCAGATGCTGGTACACATGTGTGCCGAGACAGCACAACACCTGGGACACGCTGACATCATCCGCGAGCTAATTGACGGCTCGGCCGGGCAGGGGCCCAACGACCCCAACCTTCCGCAGCGGGGCTCGGCGGAGCAGGCCGCCTACGTTGAGCAGCTGGAGGCCGCCGCGCGGAAAGCGGCAGCGCTGGCTGAGTGACCGGCCTGGCTAGGTGAGTGACGGCTACCTGAGCGGCCGGGACGGCCTACACGAAGGCCGATTTCCCCGTCACCGCGCGGGCCACGATCAGTGAGTTGATCTCGTAGCTGCCTTCGTAGGTGTAGAGGATCTCGGCGTCACCGAAGAGTTTTCCCATTTCGAAGTCGCTGCTGATGCCGTTGCCGCCCAGCAGCGATCGGCCCATGGCCACGGAGGCACGGGCCAGCCGGGTGGTGGTGGCCTTGGCCATGGCCGCCTGTGCCATCTCCAGCCTGCCCTGCTCCTGGATCCGGGCCAGCTGCGCCATCAGTGCCAGCGAGGCCGAGGCGTTGCCGAGGATTTCGGCGAGCTGCTGCTGGATGAGCTGGAAGCGTGCCAGCTCCCTGCCGAACTGGCGGCGCTGCAGCGAATAGGAGCGCGCAACGTCAAAGGCTGCGAGCTGAATCCCCGCAGCCTGCCACCCCACCCAGGCCCGGGAATCCCTCAGCAGCTCGTTGGCCCTGGAGAAATCCGTGGCCCCGGGGAGTAAGTTGGTTTCCGGAATGCGGACGCCGTCCAGCTGGATATCGGCGTTCTGCATGATCCGCAGCCCGATCTTGTTGCTGATCTTGGTGGCCGTGTAGCCGGGGCGGTCCGTCTCAACAATGAAGCCCTTGATCTGCTGGTCGGCCGTGTCCCTGGCCCACACGAGCGCGAAGTCCGCGATGGTACCGGCCCCGATCCACCGCTTGGCGCCGTCGATGACCCATTCGCCGTCCTCAAGCCGGGCTGTGGTGGACAGCCCGCCTGCAATGTCCGAGCCGTGCTCCGGCTCCGTCAGCGCGAAAGCCCCCAGCTGGGTGAAGGCGGTCAGGCCCGGCAGCCACCGTTGCTTCTGTTCCTCCGACCCCAGCGCATCGATCATCCCGACGATCAGTTCGTTGTGGATGCCCACCAGCGCCGACAGCGACACGTCGGCCCGGGCCACCTCAACGTACATGAGGCCCTTGAAGAGCGTGGATGTGCCGTCCGTCTGCAGCCCGCCAAGCCCGTGCTTGCCGAGCTCCGCCAGCAGCCCGAACGGGAACTCTTCCCGGTTCCAGTATTCGATGGACTGCGCCCGGACCCTGGACTGCAGGAAGTCCCGGATCTCGAGATAGCGTGTCCGCTCACCGGGCGGCAGCAGGTCCGCAACATACATGAGGTCAGCATCGGCAAACGGCGGCGCCGCGCTCCCCGATCCCGCCTGCGCGGCCTCCGCCGCTGCAGCCTCCGTGGGCTGTCCGTTGTCACGTCCTTGTGGCTGCACGGGCGCTGATCCCTTCGCTCTTCCAAACCCTTGGATGTCCTAGTATATTGCACAGTGATGTGGATCACTAGGACGTGAATCCCCAGGTGAAAGGTGCCCCATGACAGTCACCGACGACTTCCGTGCCGCACGCGACCAACTGCTCGCCCTGCGCCAGGACTACCGTCAGGCGAGGACAGGCTTCGAATGGCCGCGGCCCACGGAGTTCAACTTCGCGCTCGACTGGTTTGACGCCATCGCTGCCGATCCTGCCAAGCGGACCAGCCCGGCACTGGTGATTGTGGAACAGGACGGCTCGGCCACCCGGCGCAGCTTCGCCGACCTCTCGGCGCGGTCCGGGCAGGTGGCGAACTGGCTCCGCAGCCAGGGCGTGAAGCGCGGCGACCGCATGATCATCATGCTGGGCAACCAGGTGGAACTGTGGGAACTCGTGCTGGCCGGCATCAAGCTGGGCATCGTGCTGATCCCCACCACCACCCTCATGGGTCCGGCGGACCTGAAGGACCGGGTGGAACGCGGCGAAGCGGGCTGGGCCGCCGTCGGCAGTTCCAATCTCGGCAAATTTGCCGCGGTGCCCGGCAGTTACCGGCTCATCGAGATCCCCGACGCCGGCGGCCCGGCTAGCATCGGCGGTCCAGCAGATGCCGGCAGCGCCGCGGCTGCGGCGGCGCTGCAGTACGCAGACTCCGCCGCCTCCCCCGGCGACTTCACGCCTGATGCCCCCACCTTGGCGGACGAGACCCTGCTCCTCTACTTCACGTCGGGCACCACCTCCAAGGCCAAGCTCGTGGAGCACACCCACACCTCCTATCCGGTGGGCCACCTGTCCACGATGTACTGGATCGGACTGGAGCCGGGCGATGTGCACCTGAACGTGGCTTCCCCGGGCTGGGCGAAACATGCCTGGTCCAACCTGTTCGCCCCGTGGATTGCCGAGGCGTGCGTGTTCGTCTACAACTACGAACGCTTCGATGCAAGAGCACTGATGGAGCAGATGGACCGCGAGAAGGTCACCAGCTTCTGCGCTCCGCCCACTGTCTGGCGGATGCTCATCCAGGCCGACCTCACCCTCCTGAAGAATCCGCCCACCAAGGTTGTCTCGGCCGGTGAGCCCCTCAACGCGGAGGTCATCGGCCAGGTCCAGCGGGCGTGGGGCCAGACCATCCGCGACGGCTTTGGCCAGACCGAAACCACTGTGCAGGTGGCCAACACCCCCGGCCAGCCGGTCAAGATCGGCGCCATGGGCCAGCCCCTGCCAGGGTACGACGTGGTTCTCGTCGATCCGGCGACGGGAGAAGAAGCGGACGACGGCGAGCTCTGCCTGCGTCTGGATCCCCGCCCCGCCGGGCTGATGAAGTCGTACTACGCCGACCCCGAGAAGACCGCCGAGGCCTTCCGCGGCGGCTACTACCACACGGGTGACATGGCCAGCCGGGACGAGCACGGCGTGATCACCTACGTGGGCCGGGACGATGACGTCTTCAAGTCCTCCGACTACCGGCTCTCCCCCTTCGAGCTGGAAAGTGTGCTCATCGAGCACCCGGCGGTGGCGGAGGCCGCCGTCGTCCCCTCCCCCGATCCGCTCAAGCTGTCGGTGCCCAAAGCATTTGTGGTGCTGGCCGCCGGGCACGAACCGGGACCGGAGCTCGCCGAGGAAATCCTGCGCTACTGCCGGGACCACCTGGCGCCGTTCAAGCGCATCCGCCGGCTGGAATTCGGGGAGCTGCCCAAGACCATCTCGGGCAAGATCCGCCGGGTTGAGCTGCGGCACAGCGAGGAGCTCCGCCATGCGGACGGGGCGCAGCACGCGGATGCCGGTGTTTCCCTCGGCCTGGGCACGGAATACTCCGAAACGGATTTCCCGGGCCTGAAAAGCCAGGGCTGAGCCGTGGCCCCTCCGCTGCCCCGAGACCCGATTGCCGATGCGCAACGCAACTGGGAGAGCCACGGCTGGGGTGACGTCGCTGCCCCGATGGCTGCCATCACGGCCATCATGCGCACCCAGCAGATCCTGCTGGCCCGCATCGAGGGGGCACTGAAGCCGTTCGGGCTGACTTTCGCCCGCTACGAGCTGCTGGCGCTGCTCAGCTTTGCCAGGAGCGGGGCACTGCCCATGAATAAGGCGAGCGCCCTGCTCCAGGTCCATCCCACCTCGGTGACCAACGCCGTCGACCGTCTCCAGTCCGCGGGACTGGTGGTGCGTTCACCGCATCCCACCGACGGGCGCACCACACTGATCGAGCTCACGGCCGAGGGCCGCACGGTGGCAAAACGGGCGACGGCGGTACTCAACGCCGAGGTTTTCTCCCGGTCCGGCTTCAACGGACAGGACGTGGACCAGCTCATCCGCATCCTGGGCGACTTCCGCCGCGGCGCCGGTGATTTTACGGACTGACCGGGGTTAGGGGCTGACCGGATTTGCTGGCTGGCGGTCCGCAGGGCTTTCCGACTGCCGCCGGAGCTCCTGGACGAACGTGTCCAGTAAGGCCGCCTGCTGCGGGCTGTTGGCGAGCTGCACGAGGTCGGCAGCGGTGCTGGCCACCTTGATGTTGGTGTCCTGGCTGTGCCTGGCCAGCAGGTCGAAGGCGGCCTCGGAACCGATCCGCAGGACGCCCATCAGGATGCCCTTCGCCTGTTCGATGGTGCTCCGCGTGCCAAGGGCGCCCGCAACCGCTTCCCGTGCCGCCCGTTCCGTTTCCCAGTGCAGGGTGCTGGTCAGGTCAACGATGAACCCCTCAACAGCAACGAGCCTTCCGTCTTCCACGACCGCCTCGCCGGCAGTGAGGACACGGTGTTCCCGCACGCGTGCGTCAATCACGCGGTGATAGCTGCAGAAGAAGCCGCCCGCCTCGCAGGCCGCCATGAAGATATCGTGGCAGCGGTCCCTGTCGTCCGGGTGCTTGTGGGCGTAGAGAAGCTCCACGGTGGGCACCACCTCGCCGCGGCGGTAACCGTGGAGGGTGTACAGCTCATCCGACCATTCCAGACGACCGGAAATGGCGTCGTAGTGGAAAGTGCCGGCAACGCAATCTGCGGGCCCGAGGGCGCTCGAGTACGCCCGCACCGTTTTCGGAAGGCTCATCGCGGCTTCCTGCCGCCCTACCCGGCCAGCCTCTGGCACTGTAGCGGCACGCGCTTGGACGGGGGGCGAATGGCAGCGTGCGGGCGGGAACCGAAATGGCGCTCCGCCGGCGGGGCGGCCAACTCCTTCACGTGCCCCATCCCGGCGTACTCACGAACGGCGGCAATACCCTCAACCGCGGCGGCTTTGCTGGGAAAGGGGCGGGACACGGCCATCACGGTGCCGTCCGGGGCGGTGAGCTGGAACCTGAATGAAGCCTCTGCGTCAATGAAGAGTTCGAACATGCCAGCCATTTAGCCCTCCTGGATCCGGGAACACGGCGTCCGGGACACCGTCGTCGCCGGAAGCAGCTGAGGTTTCTCTCCTTACCGCTCCCGCGGGTGAGCCGGGGCCGTAATTGAGGAATTTATGAAATTGTGAACTACTCGCGCGCTCTTGGCAAGGCCTGCCCGCGGCCCGCTGCCGTGCCTTCGCGTCCCTGGAGGGCTTCCCGGCAAAAATCCACCGCGCTCCTCTAAGACAGACCGTTCTGTCTCTATACTTGGGTCTGTACGCCGTGGGGGCAGCAGTTTGGCGGACCGGGCAAGCTCCGGCTGCAACATTTGGCAAGCAAGACCTGTCTAGGAACACTGAAGGGATCCATAATGGGTGATATGCCCGACGGCGTGATCCACACTGAGGTCAAGGCGGACCTGTTCAAGTCCATGGGCCATCCTGCACGCATCCTGGTCCTGGAGATGCTGGTCAGCGGCCCCGTGACGGTGAGCAACCTGCGGGACTGCACCGGCCTTGAAGCCTCAAACCTTTCCCAGCACCTCGGCATCCTGCGGCGCCAGCGGCTGATCGTTCCGTCCCGGAAGGACGGCCGGCTGTTCTACGAGCTGACGTCTCCCGAAGTACGTGAGGTCCTGGAAGCGGCCCGCGGCCTGCTGGGCACCATCCTCGACGGCGGCATGCGGCAGCAGGACGGCGGATCTGACGGCGGCACACCCGGCGCGGCGCCGGCGACTGCCCTTACACCGGCGGCACGGACCGCAGGCTAGCGCGGGCAAGCCCTGGTCGGGTTCGTTCTTAGGCGGACCCGGCTTTTAGGCGGGGTCCACGACGGCGGCAGGTGCTGAATGCCCGAAAAGCCAGGCTGCGACGTCGCTCCTCAGGACAACGTGCGGGCTGCCTGTTCCGCTGACGCTGCCGGCCGGAACGTAGTAGCCGCGGCCGCCGCCCGGACCGCCGGCAGCGCGGTCCAGCGCCTCCACGATCCTGCGGCTCAAGTGCCCCTGCGGGCCTGTGGCGTGGATTTCCTCAAGCTCGGCCGCGGTGAGCCGTCCCAGTACAGCAGCGATGTCGGCCACGATCGTTCCCCTTTTTCAAACGTTTGCCTGAATAGACACTTTTGCCTGAAGTGCAAGGCTAGTGGATTGCGATTAACTGCGGGTGAAATCCGGGCGGCCATTTTGCGTCCAGCCCTCGCCTCGTTGGAGTTTTTGTCCAGATATCGCGGGCAAAAGTGCCTTTAGCGGCCGATATCTGGACAAAAACTCGGTGGGCCGTCTGCGGAACACGCTGCTTAGTACAGGAAGATGTCGATCCACGCCCTGTTGTGCGCGTGGAGCAGCACCAGGAACAGCACGAAGTCGAAAAGCAGGTGAACGCTGACGATGTACGACAGGGACTTGGTGGCGGTGAAAATGCGGGCCTGCAGCAGGGCGAAGGGGTAGATGAAGAACGGCGCCCAGGCCTTGAACCCCAGTTCCCACAGGAAGGAGGTGAACAGCACGGCCTGCAGCACGTTGGCCTGCCAGTCGGGCAGGTGCCGGCGCAGCAGCGCGAAGCAGGTGCAGATGAAGAACAGCTCATCCCAGATGCCCAGGGCGTTGGTGCCGACGAAAAGCCGCGCGATGCCCTCGGGGTCATGCACGGCGGGCCAGTTCGTGTAGACACCGGTCCGGATCATATAGACAGGCAGCAGGGCGTAGCCAATGACCACGACGGCGGGCAGGTACCATTTCTCCGCACGCGTCCATTTCTGCCCGGTCCGGACCGGAAAGACCACCGCATGCTCTTTGGTCACGAACCGCGAGACGGCGTACGGGATGCCCACGGCAGCGATCATGGCCGATCCCATCACGAGCATGTGGGACGTGCTGACGTCGGTGGTGATCGGCACGGCACTGATGATGGCCACACCGGCCGCAACCAGCGCGAGGTCGTGGAACAGCACGCGGTCCACCAGCGCGGCGACCACGAGCGCCGCGGCCAGCAGGGCATAGCCCGGCAGGCTCTGGTCCAGCCCGAACAGGACAAAGCCGGCCAGCGAGACCATGGCTGCCGGGACAACGCGCAGGGACGTCCCCTTCACGGTGCGTTCCCCGGTCAGCCCGGCGCTCACCGGTGCCTGAACTCCGGCTGGCGCTTCTCCGCGAAAGCAGCCATGCCTTCCTTCTGGTCCTCCGAGGCGAAGAGGGAATGGAACAGGCGGCGTTCAAACAGCACGCCCTGTGCCAGCCCCGTCTCGAAGGCCGCGTTCACGGCTTCCTTGGCCAGCATGGCGGCTGGCTTCGACTTTGACGCGATGACCTCCGCGGCCTTCAGCGCCTCCTCCACGGTGTCCGCGGCGGGCACCACCCGTGCCACCAGGCCTGAGCGTTCTGCCTCGTCCGCGTCGATGAACCGGCCGGTGAGGATCATGTCCATCGCCTTGGCCTTGCCCACCGCGCGGGTAAGCCGCTGGGAGCCGCCCATGCCCGGCACAACGCCGAGGTTGATCTCGGGCTGGCCGAATTTGGCGTTGTCGCCCGCGATGATGAAGTCGCACATCATGGCCAGCTCGCAGCCGCCGCCCAGCGCGAAGCCGGACACGGCCGCAATCAGCGGAATGCGCAGCCGGGTGAGGTCCTCCCATCCGCGGAACCAGTCGGCGTCGTACATCTCCAGGTAGCCCTTGTCCGCCATCTCCTTAATGTCGGCGCCCGCGGCGAAGGCCTTGCCCGAGCCGGTGATCACGACGGCGCCAACGCCGGGATCGGTGTCCATGGCCGAAACCGCGGACACGAGTTCCTCCAGGGTGGCCCGGTCCAGGGCGTTCAGCGCCTCGGGCCTGTTCAGGGTGACGAGGCCAACGCGCCCGCGCCGCTCCACCAGAATGTTCCCGTACTCGTGCGTCATCCATGCCCCTCACGTGGTTGGTGCGTCCAGAAAAGTCAGTGCGTCCTGAAACTAAGCCTACTGTCCTGACTTGTCCCTGATGTCGGTGATGATGCCGGAGAAGTCCCGGCCGGCCCCGCCTTCCGCGGCAAAGGCGTCGTAGATCTCGGAGGCCAGCGGGCCCATCCGGGCGGCGACGCCGGTGGACCGCAGGGCGTTCAGTGCAAGCCGGAGGTCCTTGGCCATGAGTGCTCCGGCGAAGCCCGGCTGATAGTCACGGTTGGCCGGGCTGGTGGGCACCGGCCCGGGGACCGGGCAGTTCGTGGTGAGCGCCCAGCACTGCCCCGACGCCGCTGACGCGACGTCGAAGAGAGCCTGGTGCGTCAGTCCCAGCTTCTCCCCGAGCACGAACGCCTCGCTGACGGCGATCATCGAGACGCCCAGGATGAGGTTGTTGCAGACCTTCGCGGCCTGGCCGGCGCCGTGCTCTCCGCACAGCACCGCGCGCTTGCCCATGACGTCGAACAGCGGCCGCACCGTCTCGAAGTCCTCCGGCAGCGCGCCCACCATGAATGTCAGCGTGCCGGCCTCTGCGCCCACCACTCCGCCGGAAACCGGCGCGTCCACGGAGCGGTGACCGGCGTCGAGGGCGAGCCGGGCCGCTTCCCGCGCCTCGTCGACGTTGATGGTGGAGCAGTCCAGGAACATGGTGTTCGGCGCGGCGGCGGCCAGCAGTCCGGGCTCCCCGTTCGCGCCCCGGTACGCGTCCAGCACGTGCTGCCCGCTCGGGAACATGGTGAGCACCACGTCTGCTCCCGGAATGGTTTCCGCGGCGCTCGCGGCGGTGGGGATGCCGTGCTCGCGCGCGGCATCCAGCGCGGCGGGCACCACATCAAAGCCGATGACCTCATAGCCTGCCTTGACCAGGTTGACCGCCATGGGACCGCCCATGTGGCCGAGCCCCAGGAAGGCTATGCGCGGCTTCGCTCCTTCAGGCCGGGTTTCCTCGGGCACGGTTGCTTCTTCAGGCATGGTCCGACTCCCTTTCCCACAGCACCAGTTCCCGGTCCCCCAACGGCGCAAAGTACCGCTCGACGTCGTCCGCGTGCACTTCCTGCAGCGTGGCCGGCCGCCACCGGGGATTGCGGTCCTTGTCCACCACCTGCGCCCGGATCCCCTCGCGGAAATCCGGTCCGGCCAGGCAATGCAGCCCCACCCGGTACTCCTCGGCCAGGACCTGGTCGAGCGACAGCCCGCGCGACCTGCGCAGCGACGCCAGGGTCACCTTGACTGAGGTGGGCGACTTCGCCTCGATGGTGTCGGCTGCCGCCGCGGCCTCCCCGCCCGCGGCGCGCAGCCGCCGGACGATCTCCTCGGCGTCGTCGGATGCATAGCAGGCGTCAATCCAGTCCCGCTGCGCCTCCAGCGCCGAGGCCGGCGGCTTTTCGGCAAAGCGTACGACGGCGGCTTCCGCACTCTCGTTTTCCAGCGCCGCTGCAAGGTCGGCGAGGCTGCCCGACGGGACAAAGTGGTCCGCCAGCCCCAGGAACAGCGCATCCGCACCCGTCAGATGGGCACCGGTGAGGGCGGCATGGGTGCCTGCCTCCCCGGGTGAGCGTGACAGCAGAAGTGTGCCGCCGACGTCGGGCACGAACCCGATGGTGGTCTCCGGCATCCCGGTCCGCGTCCGCTCGGTGACGACCCGAAGGGAGCCGTGCGCGGAGATGCCCACGCCGCCGCCCAGCACCAGGCCGTCCATGAACGCCACGTAGGGCTTGGGGAATTTCTCGATGAGCGAGTTCAGCCGGTATTCGTCCGCCCAGAAGCCGGCCGTTTCGTCGCCGCCGGCGAGAATGTCCCGGTAGATGGCCACAATATCCCCGCCCGCGCACAGTCCGCGGTCGCCGGCGCCCCGGACGAGCACCGTGGCCACGGTGTCATCGTCCGCCCAGGCGCTGAGCTGCTTCAGGACGGCGGTGACCATGGCGGCCGTGAGCGCGTTGACTGCCTTGGGCCGGTTGAGCGTCACCACCCCCAGCTTGCCCCGCTGTTCGAACAGCACCTCTTGTTCAGCAGGTTCAGTCATCAGCTTCCTTCCGGCATGATGAAGCTGGCGCCCTGCCGGATACCGGAGGGCCAGCGCGAGGTCACGGTCTTGGTCTTGGTGTAGAAGCGGAAGGAGTCGGCGCCGTGCTGGTTGAGGTCGCCGAACCCTGACGCTTTCCAGCCGCCGAAGGTGTAGTAGGCAATGGGCACCGGAATGGGCACGTTGATGCCCACCATGCCCACCTGCACCCGGCTGGCGAAGTCCCGGGCGGCATCCCCGTCACGGGTGAAGATGGCCACACCGTTGCCGAACTCGTTCTCGCTGCAGAGCCGCAGGGCCTCGTCGTAGTCGGACGCGCGGACGACGCTGAGCACGGGGCCGAAGATCTCCTCGCGGTAGATTTTCATGTCCTTGGTGACGTTGTCGAACAGCGTGGGGCCAACCCAGAAGCCGCCGTCGTACCCGTCCACGGACAGGCCGCGGCCGTCCACCAGGAGTGAGGCTCCCTCCTCCTCTCCGGACTTGATGTAGCCCTCGATGCGCTCCTTGGCGGCCGGGGTCACCACCGGCCCGAAGTCGGAGTCCTTGGCCGTGCTGTGGCCGACCTTCAGTGATTTGATCCGCTCCTGCAGCCGTGCCACAAGCTTGTTCGCCGTCTCCTCCCCCACGGGGACTGCCACGGAAACTGCCATGCAGCGTTCGCCGGCCGACCCGTAGCCGGCCCCGATCAGTGCATCCGCGGCCATGTCCAGGTCCGCGTCAGGCATGATCACCATGTGGTTCTTGGCGCCGCCGAAGCACTGCGCCCGCTTGCCGTGGGCCGCCGCCGTCGCGTAGATGTACTGCGCAATAGGGGTGGAACCCACGAAGCCGATCGCCTTGACGCGGTCATCCTCGAGCAGCGCGTCCACGGCCTCCTTGTCGCCGTTGACCACGTTGAAGACGCCGTCCGGCACCCCCGCCTCGGAGTAGAGCTCGGCCAGCCTCAGCGGCACGGAAGGATCGCGTTCGGACGGCTTGAGGATGAAGGCGTTGCCGGCCGCGAGCGCCGGGCCGGACTTCCACAACGGGATCATGGCAGGAAAATTGAACGGCGTAATGCCGGCAACAACTCCCAGCGGCTGGCGCATGGAGTGCACGTCGATGCCCGCGCCGGCGTCGTCGGAGAACTCGCCCTTGAGCAGGTGCGGGGCGCCGGCCGCGAACTCCACCACCTCGATGCCGCGCTGGATGTCGCCCCGGGCATCGGCGAGGGTCTTCCCGTGCTCCGATGACAGGAGTGCCGCGAGCTCGTCCATGTTTTCGTTGACGAGATCCACGAACTTGAGCAGGATGCGGCCGCGCCGCTGGGCGTTCATGGCCCCCCACTCCGGCTGGGCCTTCTCGGCGTTCGCGACCGCGTTGCGGACTTCCTCCGCGGACGCGAGCGGCACCTTGGCCTGGACCCCGCCGGTGCAGGGATCAAACACGTCGCCGTACCGGCCGGACGTGCCGTCGACCCGCCGGCCGCCAATGTAGTGGGAGAGTTCGCGAACCATGGATGCTCCTTTGCATGACCCCGGTCATCTTTGCTGCTGAATCTACTCGGACTTCCTACTAATTTCCAGAGTCCCTCAGACGGCGTTGGAAGCTGTGCTGAGTTGCCGCCGTCGGAGGGCACTTTGGGGCGCAAACGGTGCTTCCGGGCGTCGAATCCCGGCGTGTCCCGCGCCAAACTGCCCCGTTTCGGCCGCGGTTCACACAGTGCCGCAGCGCCGTCCGCCGGGAGTCCCATCCGCGGCCAAGTTCGGTAAGTTAGGACTGTGAAGATAGCTACCTGGAATGTGAACTCGCTGCGTGCCCGTGCCGACCGTGTGGAGGCGTGGCTGCAGCGCTCCGATTGTGACGTCCTGGCCATTCAGGAAACCAAGTGCAAGGACGACAACTTTCCGTGGGAGCTCTTCGAGCGCATGGGCTACGAGGTGGCGCACTTCGGCGTCAACCAGTGGAACGGTGTGGCCATCGCCTCGCGTGTTGGCCTGGAGGACGTCGAACGCGGTTTCACTGACCAGCCGCACTTCGGCAAGGCCGGCAAGGATCCGGTCCAGGAAGCCCGCGCCATGGCGGCAACCTGCGGTGGAGTCAGGGTGTGGAGCCTCTACGTGCCCAACGGCCGCTCCCTCGACGACGAGCACATGCCCTACAAACTCAAGTGGCTGGATTCCCTGAAGAACCACGCTGCCACTTGGATCTCCGAGGACCCGTCCAAGCAGGTCGCACTGATGGGCGACTGGAACATCGCCCCCACGGACGACGACGTGTGGGACATCGACCTGTTCCTCACCCAGCGCTACACCCATGTCAGCGAACCGGAGCGCGCCGCGTTCCGCGCCTTCGAGTCCGTGGGCTACTCCGACGTCGTGCGCCCCTACACCCCGGGCCCGGGCGTCTACACCTACTGGGACTACACGCAGCTGCGCTTCCCCAAGAAGGAGGGCATGCGGATCGACTTCGTGCTCGCCTCGCCGGCGCTCGCGTCCCGGGTTTCCGGCGCGTCCATCGACCGCGAGGAACGCAAGGGCAAGGGCGCATCTGACCACGCACCGGTGATTGTGGAACTGACCGACTGATGGAGGCTCACGGCTGATGACAGGCAGGGATTCATGACGGGCAACCTCTACCGGGGCCAGGCCGGGCTCCCGTTTTCCTCCACGCTGCGTGTTTATGAGCCGCTGGACGCGTTTCCCGAGGATCAGCGCGCCGCCATCAAGTCAGCCGGTGAGCGGGCGGTATCCCGCGCCGCAGTCGAAAACGCTGAGCTGCTGGCCTCCCTGGGCCGGATCACCCGGGCCGGCGGCGATCCGTTCCCCACCGGACGGACGGACCTGGTGCGCGTCACCCGCGCCCCGGGCGTCCCCGTGGAGGAAAACGGCAAGGAAGGTTCGGGGGAAGAAACGGCCGACGGCGTCGCGCTGCTTTACTGCCCCAGCCAACTGGTGCTTCGGGCCGGGTTGGCGGCAAACGCGCTGATAGAAGGCATTCACGGACCCCTCGCCGAGCTGCTGATCCCCGAGGAACAGCGGGACAGGCACCAGGAACGCATTGATCTGGTCAATGCCCGCGACGGCATCACCAGGGTGCACACCCGTGCCTCCACGTGGGGCATCCCCTTCAGCTGGTTTTCGCTCTTCCTCGAGTCCGATCCGCAGGACGTCGTCGAGGCCGGCGGCCGGATCCTTACGGTGCGGGTATGGACACCGATCTCCGATGCCCTCGACCGGGTGCGTTACGCCGTGGCGAACCTGGCCCTCGCGGCGCCGGACCTGGACATGCTGGACGACCTCACGCAGCTCACCGAATGGCTGGAGCTCTTCCACGCGGACTCCATGGTGGAGCTGGACTACGGCGCCGTGGCGGACAAGGTCTACCCGGACGACTCCCCCATGGACGTGCGGCTGGGCATCGAATGCCTCGCGGAGGGGGACATGACAGGCGCTGCCGCCGCCTACCGCCGGCTTGCCTCGCGCTGGATCCCGATCCGCCAGCTGGCCAGAGCCTCCTAACCGGCAGGGGCACCCGGCGTGCCCGCGGGGAAGGTACGCTGCTAAACGGACCGGGGCGGCGCCGTCGTACGCCTGACTATGAGGCGGTGCGGTGCGACGGAGGACTGCACCGAACCGGTGATCCCGAGGAGTTCGTCGAGCAGCATCTTGGTGCCAAGCTCAGCCTGCTCGTCGGGCCGCTGCCCCACCGTGGTGAGGCCGATGGCGTCCGAAAAATCGTGGTCGTCGATGCCGATCACCGACAGGTCCTCGGGCACACGAACGCCCACCCGGTTCGCTTCGAAGATGACCCCCATGGCCATTTCATCGGACGCGCAAAAGATGGCGGTCGGTTTGGCGCCGGGCTGGGCCCACAGCCGCCGGAATGCCTCCTGGCCGCTGCGGACGGTGAAGTCCCCCCATTCGTCCCATTCGGGCCGGACTTCCAGGCCCGCGGCCGCCATGACGTCCTGGAAGGCCAGGATGCGGACCCGGGGAACGTCGAAGTTGAGGTCCGTTTCGTCGTCACCGTGCAGCAGTGCGATGTCCCGGTGGCCGAGCCCGATCAGGTGCTTGACCGCGGTGGACGCTGCGGCGTAGTCATCGATGCCGATGTAGGCGCATTCCTCGACATGGCCGCCCACCACCACCAGCGGAATGTCGATCTTCTGCAGGTGGTCCAGCTCGTCCCGCGTGAGCGCCATACACAGCACCAAGAGGGCGTCGATCTGCTTGTAGACCATGGTCTTGCTGAAGAGCCGCTCGCGGTGGCTGCCGTGTCCGCCGAGGTTGAACAGGGAAAGGTTGTATTGCCGGGCGTGCAGCTCGCGGTCCGCCCCCTCGATGGCCTTCGAGAAAAACCACCGGCTCACAAAAGGCGCCAGCACGCCAATGGTTTTGGTGCGCCCGGTGGCAAGGCCGGACGCCGACGACGACGCCACATAGCCGAGGGCCGTGGCTACCTCCAGGATTTTCTGCCGGGTGGCCGGGGAGACGCGGGGCAGGCCGCGGACGGCCCGTGAGACGGTTGCTGTGGATACACCCGCGGCCGCTGCCACGTCTTCGATACTGACACCTGAGTGGCCACCGCGCTGTGCCCTTTCACTAGTGCGCGCCACGATGTCCTCTCTAACTCCTCATGCAGATGCCCGCCATGCTGTTTGCGCGGCGGCAAGAATCCATTTTAGTCCCGCCGGTTTCACCGGCGGCGCGTGGCCGTCCGCGCGGGAAGTCGCCTGCGGAGCCTGACCATGCCATACAGTGCCAGCAGTGTGGCCAGCAATCCCAGCGCCCACCAGAGCGCGGGCTGCGCAGTCACTTCCATCCAAACGGTGACCACGAGCAGCACCACAGCCCAGAAGCCGAGGAATCCGATGATGATGTCGAAGTCCTCGCCGGAGCGGACGCGCTTGGGCGCGGCCTGCCCGGGCTTCCCGTTCTGTGGTGCTGCTCCGTGCGTCACTTGACAGCGCCCGCCGTCAGGCCGGCAACAATCTTGCGCTGGAACACCAGCACCAGGATGACCAGCGGGATGGTGACGATGGTGCCGGCTGCCATGATGGCCGTGTACGGGACCTGGTTTGGCTGGGCCCCGGCGAAGTTGGCGATGGCCACCGTAACCGGCTGGGTCGCGTCGCTGGACAGCTGGCTGGCGATCAGGAATTCATTCCACGAGGAGATGAACGCCAGGATCGCGGTGGTGAAGATGGCCGGTGCGGCAAGGGGCATGATGACCTTGCGGAAGGCCTGCCCCTGCGTGCAGCCGTCCACCCGGGCCGACTCCTCCAGCTCCCACGGCATCTCCCGGAAGAAGGAGGTCATGGTGTAGACGGTCAGCGGCAGGACGAACGAAATGTTCGGGATGATCAGCGCCTGGTAGGTGCCCATCCAGCCGATGTTGGTGAACAGCTGGAACAGCGGGGTGATCAGGGCAACGCCGGGGAACATGGACGCTCCGAGGATGAAGCCGAGCACCAGGAACTTGAACCTGAAGTTCAGCCGCGCGAGCGCGTACGCCGCGAAAACACCGATGACCAGCGACACGAGCGTGACGACGCCGCCGATGAAAACACTGTTCAGCAGGGCCTGGCCGAACCGGTTGCCGAACGAGGTGTCGAACGCGGTGTTGAAGTTGTCCAGCGTGACATGGCTGGGCAGGATCGAGGTGTCGTAGGTGAAGCCCACCTCGCGGAACGCCGTCACTACCATCCAGTACGCCGGTGCGAGGCACCAGATCAGGATGATGGCGGCGCTGATGTAGGTCCTGCCCTGTGCCCACCTTTCCTTGTTCTGCGCCTTGCGGCGGCCTCTGTCCTGCTCCGCGCGCAGGCTGGTGGCGGAGGTGGTCGCGGCGGTCATTTCTTCCCCTTACCTGTGGCGCCGCTCTGTTCAACAACATTTGCGCCGAGGAACCGGACAAAGATGAACGCGACAAGAAAGATGATGATGAAGGTGATGGTGGACAACGCCGCGGCCGCGTTAAACCCTTGTCTGATCTGGTTGATCACCAGGATTGACAGGGTGGTGGTGTTGTTCGCGCCGCCCGTCAGGATGTACGGGAGGTCGAACATGCGCAGCGCATCCAGGGTACGGAAGAGGATGGCCACCATCAGGGCCGGCTTCACCAGCGGCAGCGTGATCAGCCGGAACCGCTGCCAGGCGGACGCACCGTCCACCTTGGCGGCCTCGTAGACCTCGGCCGGGATCATCTGGAGTCCGGCGAGGATCAGCAGGGCCATGAACGGGGTTGTCTTCCAGACATCCGCGATGACCACTGCCCACTTCGCCGGCCATTCGCTGCCGGTCCACAGGATCGTGGTGTTGAACAGCTTGTTGGCGATTCCCTCGAAGGCGAAGATGAAGAACCACAGCTTTGCGGTGACGGCGGTGGGGATGGCCCACGGCACCAGCACTGCAGCGCGGACCATGCTCCGGCCCTTGAAGGTGCGGGCCATGATCATTGCCATCCAGAATCCCAGGACGGTCTCGAAGGCCACGGTAACGACGGTGAAGAAGAAGGTTGTTGCCGTGGCGGACCAGAACTGCGAACCGAGCGTGCCTGGCGGGCAGGCCACCGAGCCGCCATCCGGGGTGGCGCACTGCTGGGCGATCCAGTTGACGTAGTTCTGGACGCCGGCCGGGCCGCCGGCCGTGAACAGGCCGGTGGCAGGGTCAAGGCCGGCGTCCTTTTGGAAGGACATCACGATTGCGCTGATGATCGGGTACACGATCACCACGGCAAGGGCGATGATGGTCGGGGCCAGGAGCCATGAGGCCCACTTGCCCTGACTGAGAATCTTGTTGTCCTCACCCACGCCCTTGGGGCCGTGGTGGACCGGGGTGCCGCCCGACGCCGGTGCCTTGACCGGCGTCGAGCCTACTTCGGTTGCCATGGCAGAACTACGATCCTGCACCGGCGGATTCAATGGACTTCTGCATGTCAGAAAGTGCAGTGTCCACGGGCTTCTCACCCTTGATGGCTGAATACGCGTTTTCCTGGATCGCCTTGGTAACCGCCGGGTAGAACGGGGTGACCGGGCGCGGTTTGGCGTTCTCGATGGAGGTCTTCAGCACGGGCAGGTACGGAAGCTTCTTCACCAGGGTCTGGTCCGTGTAAAGCGACCCGAGCACCGGCGCCAGCGAGCCCTGGGTGGCGTAGAACTTCTCGGTTTCCTCCGACGTCATGAACTTCAGGAAGTCCAGGGCAGTGGCCTTGTTCTTGGAGTAGACGCTAACGGCGAGGTTGTGGCCGCCGAGCGAGGAAGCACCGGGGCCATCCTTGCCGGGAAGCGGGGCGATGCCCAGCTTGTCCTTCACGGCCGAGGAACCTTCAGTGGTGGCCAGGTTGTAAACGTAGGGCCAGTTGCGCAGGAAGAGGAGCTTTCCGCTCTGGAAGGCCTGGCGGCTCTGCTCCTCCTGGAAGGTGATGCCTTCCTTCGGGATGTTGCCGTCGGCGTAAGCCTTGGCCAGGTTCTCCAGGCCAGCCTTGGCTTCGGCCGTGTTCAGGCTGGGCTTGCCGTCCGGATCCAGGACGGAGCCGCCGGCGGAGTTGATCGCCTCCGAAGCGTTCACGGTCAGGCCCTCATACTTGCTGAACTGACCGGCGTAGCAGCCGATGTTGTTCTGCTTGGCGATTGAGCACATGCCCATCATCTCGTCCCACGTCTTCGGCGCAGTGGGGACAAGGTCCTTGCGGTAGTACAGCAGCCCGCCGTCGGAGGTCTGCGGTGCCGCGTACAGCGTGCCCTTGTAGGTGGCGCTGTCAACGGTCGGCTTCAGCATTGCGGCGGTATCGAAGGCCATCTTGTCCTTCAGCGGCTGGAGCCAGCCCTTGGCCGCGAACTCCGCGGTCCACACAACGTCAACGTCCACGACGTCGTAGCTGGCATCCTTGGCCTGGAAGTGCTGCACGATGTCGTCGTGCTGCTGGTCCGCCTGATCCGTCTGCTCCTTGAAGGTCACCTTCTCGTTCGGGTGGGCGGCGTTCCACTTCTCGATCAGCGGCCGGACGACGTTGCTGTTGTCCTTGCCCTGAACGTAGGTAATGGGACCGCGGCCGTCCAGGTTGTTGGCGGCGTCGCCTCCCCCGGCACCGCCGCCCGTGGTGCTGCCCCCGCCGCCGCCGCCACAGGCAGACAGGGTCAGAGCGAGCACACCGGCAGTGGCAACCGGGAGTAAGAACTTAGGGGTTTTCATTGGTTGGAGACTCCTCGCTGAGTGACATGGAAATCAGTCGTGCGGTTGATGTGGTGACTGTCACACTAGTAACGTTGCCCGAGGATATGCAAGCGTTTACACCTAATTGTTACCGGAGAGGCAACTATGACCCACCGCCCGATCAGCACGCCGGCTTCCGAGACAGCAGCATGGTGGGCCCACGCGGCTGTCTACCAGATTTATCCGCGTTCTTTTTCTGATGGAAACGGTGACGGCATGGGCGACCTGCCCGGCGTCACGGCGCGTCTGCCATACCTGCAGCAGCTCGGTGTCGACGCCGTCTGGCTCTCGCCGTTCTACCGGTCCCCGCAGGCCGACGGCGGCTACGACGTCGCCGACTACCGGCAGGTCGACCCCGCGTTCGGCACGCTGGCCGACTTCGACGCCATGCTGGAGGAGGCCCACAGCCGCGGGCTGAAGGTGATCGTGGACCTGGTGCCCAACCATACGTCCGATGAACATGCGTGGTTCCAAGAGGCCCTCGCGGCGGGCCCCGACTCAGCCGCCAGGGAACGTTACATCTTCCGGCCGGGAAAGGACGAGGTTCCCGGATCCGGCGACGGCAACGTCGAACCCAACAACTGGAAATCCATCTTCGGCGGACCAGCCTGGACGCGGACCACGAATGCGGACGGCTCCCCCGGTGACTGGTACCTGCATCTGTTCGACACGAAACAGCCGGACCTCAACTGGGAAAACCCCGAGGTCTGGGAGGAGATGCGGTCGGTGATTCGCTTCTGGCTGGACCGGGGCGTGGACGGGTTCCGGGTGGATGTGGCCCACGGGATGGTGAAGGAGGCCGGCCTTCCGGACTGGGAAGGCGTGGCTGCCATGGTGGAAGGCGCCGCCGAAGCCACCCACGTGACCGATCCCCCGGGCGCCCATGACGAGGCAATTGAACCGCATACGGCGCACGCTTCACCGGCCGGCGCCGGCGAAGGAAATGCCGCCGTCACTGGTGCCGCCGCTGCTGCCGCGGAGCACGAACCCGTATCGCCGCTGTACCCGCCGTCGCCGTTCTTTGACCAGGACGGGGTCCATGACATCTACCGGGACTGGAACCGCGTCCTGGCCGGGTACGACGGCGACCGCATGCTGGTGGCCGAGGCGTGGGTTGAACCTGCGGAACGGCTCGCCAGGTACATCCGCCCGGACGAGATGCAGCAGGCCTTCAACTTCGATTTCCTCCTGGCCGGCTGGAACGCCCAGCGGATGGCGGTGGCCATCGAGGATTCCCTCGAGGCTGCCGCGTCCGTGGGAGCGCCGTCGACGTGGGTGCTGAGCAACCATGACACCGTGCGCCATCCGAGCCGCTTCGGCCTGCAGGACCCCACCACCTTTCCGAAGGGCATTGCCGCCGAAGACGAGCAGCCCGATGCCGTTCTGGGCCTGGCCCGTGCCCGGGCTGCCACGCTGGTGTCCCTGGCCCTGCCCGGCTCGGCCTACATTTACCAGGGCGAGGAGCTTGGCCTCCCGGAGCACACCACGCTGCCCGCCGAAGCCCGGCAGGACCCGACGTTCTTCCGGACCAACGGCATCGAGCGCGGACGCGACGGCTGCCGGGTGCCGCTGCCCTGGAAATCCGCTGCGCCGGGGTACGGCTTCGCGGCGGCGTCCGCTGCGCAGGACCCGGCCGCGCCGTGGCTGCCGCAGCCCGAATCGTTCGAAGATCTGGCCGCAGACCGGCAGGACGGCGTTAAAGGCTCGACGCTGGAGCTGTACCGCTCGGCGCTTGCCGCGCGGCGGAGCCACGGGCTGGGATCCGGGACGTTCTGCTGGGCGGACAACCACGATCCCGATCTGGGAGTCCTTGCCTTCCTGAACCGGGATGTCCTGGTGATCGCCAACACAGGCACCGAACCTACGCCTGTCCCCGACGGCTACCGGGTGGCACTGTCCAGCGCCGAAGACGCAGCCGCTGAGGACGCCGTCGTCGCACCCAACAGCGCGGCCTACCTGGTGGCCGGATAAAGAGGCCAGCGAGCCCTTGACGAACGGAGTTAGCGGACCCGCTCAGCACGGCTGAAGCGGGTCCGCGCGCCGGCCGCGATGTGCACCAGGACCGGCGTCCGCTGGCCCACCACAGCGCTCAGTGCGTCAACCAGGTCCGCCGCGTCCGCCGCGACGGCCTGCGGAGAAACACCCGGCCGCGGGTGCAGCCGCAGCTTAAGCGCGGGCTGACCCTTCACGTCATAAATTGAGACCGTGGCTCCGGCGAGGTCGGGACGGTCGGCCAAGGCGTTTTTGAGTGCCTGCTCGGCCACTCCACCGCCGATCCGGATGTCGCCGGGAATGCCGCCCGGGTCCTCCGCTGCCAGCAGGAGGTCGGTGCGGCCCTTGCCCTGCTGGGCGATCCACGCGACCATGAGGCCGATCAGCAGCACCACCGCCAGGGCGAGGACGATCCACAGCCAACTCCCCTGCCGGCCGGGGAACTGTGTGGCCTCGAAGACTGCGGCGGCATTGTCCGACACGCTTTTGGACCAGGAGTGCCACCAGGCCGCGACCGCGGGAACGGCCGCCAGGAGCACCAGCAGCACACCGGTCACCAGCAGTTTGAAGCCAAGAATGCCGAGGAGGATCCGGTTGAGAAGCCTGGGTGTACCGTTCACGCGCCCACCACCCCGGAAGTCGACAGGTTAACCGTCACCTGCGGCATGGGAGCCGGTCCCATCGCCTGCAGTTCATCCTCCACAGCCTGCAGGATGGCGTTCTCGCTGACGGGCACGCCGGAGGTGGGCCGGACATTGACCACCACCTGGCGCTGGGAAACCACCACCATGACCTGTTCCTGCGTGACGTTGGCCGCCAGGCGCGCGCTCCGGGCAAGCGCCGCGGCGATGACCTCATCATCAACCACCACGGCGATCCGGCGGTCGGCGAGCAGATGCCTGGCCCGGCGGCCGGGCAGGACCGCGTTCAGGAAAAAGAAGAGGCCAGCTGCGGCGATCACGGCTCCGGCAGCACCCAGCAGCAACGGCGGCACGCCAGACGGGAGTGCCACGATCCGTTCGGCTGCCGTCTGCGGGTCGATGAGCCAGGGCGGCTGGCCGATGGCGCGCACCGCCGATTCAAGGAGCGCGTAAAGACACAGCACGATCACCAGGGACCCGGCGATGACCGATGCCACGGCCCGGGAAGAATGGGTCTCGCGATGCAGGACGCGGCGCATGTCGATGGCGGGGGCGTGCGCCGCCCCGGAGCCGCCCTGAGCCGGGTCCCCGCCGGCCTCATGCTGCTGTTCGACGACGGAACTCACCGGACCCTGCCCCCTTCCGTGACTTGGGCCCCGCTGATACGGATGTCGACCCTGCTCAGACTCGCACCGCTGAGCTCGGTGACCTTGGTCAGAATGGCGGTCCTGGCGTGCACGGTCCTGTCCCAGATGGAGCCGCCCACAGACTGGACGCGCCCCGGGTCGCGGAGCACGGCCGTCAGGCTGGGGATCCTGATGGGTGCGACGAGTGACAAAGCCAGCAGGCCGGCGTCGTCCGTCCAGTCGGCGCGCACGTCATGGGCATGGATGCCCAGGGCCTCGGCGGCGGCGGCCTGGGCCAGGCTCGTGAGCGCCTGGGTGCTGATCCTGTTGTGGCCGCTGTACTGCCGGCTGGGCGTAGCTGCTGCGGCTGCCTGGCTCATGTCGGCTGCCCCGTTCATGTGGGCCGTACCGCTCATGAGGAGGAGCGCCGGCCGCTGATGGCATCGATGACGCTGCGGAGGTCCAGTTTCCCTTCTGCGGCGCGGCCCAGCAGCGCACCGATTCCCATGAACAGCAGGGAGATCAGGAAGCCCCAGAGGCCGAACTGTAGTGACATGAACGCCACGAAGGCGCCGACGGCGATTCCAACGACAGTGGGGCTCATAGGACCGGCTCCCTCTCGGCGACGGCGGGCGCACCCGTCGGCTTCACGGGCGGTGCAATGTAGACGTCGTTGATCTCGACGTTCACCTCGATGACCTGCAGGCCCACAAGTTTCTCGACCGCGGCATAGACGCTTGCCCGGACCTGGTTGGCGAGGGCATGCAGCGGAGCGCCGTAGACGGCCACAAGGGTGATGTCGACTGCCACCTGGGTTTCGCCCACCTCGGCGTGCACACCGGCGGCATGGTCGGAGCTGCCCACCGCGTCTCTGATGGCCCCGAGCGCCCGGGAGGAGCCGGTCCCCAGGGAGTACACGCCGGGCACGGCCCGGGCCGCGATCCCGGCGACCTTGGCCACGGCGGTCTCGGAGATTACGGTCCGTCCCCCGGCTGCGGCCGGCGTCAGGGCAGGGTCCGCCCGAACGGCGGCGGTTTGTGGATTCTGGTATTCCATCAGCACTCCCCTTCTGTTGAACACAACCCTATCCCCTAGGCCCGACAACGTCAGGGGCCCGGGCGCACGGCAGAGCCTGGCCCCCGGCAGGTCAGTGGCAGTTCGTGGACAGCCAGCTGGTCACGGGGGCCATGGCGGCCTCGAACTTGCCGTTGGAATACACGCTCTGGTCGGTGAGCCCGGCGAGGGCCACCTCGTTCAGCCGCGCGAAGTCCGCTTTCAGTGCCTCCGGAGCGCGCTGCGCCGTTTCGGCCAGTTCCGCCTTCTTCTGCTCGAGTTGTGCCGTCTTGCCCTGCGCGGCCGAAAGGGGCAGCAGGGACGCCCCCGTGGCCTGGGTGGAGATGGCGTCGCAGGCCTCGGCCGCGGAGGGGTAGCCGCCGTACGGACCAGACGCGGCGCTCGCCGACGCGGTCGGAGCGGCACTGCTGGCCGCCGTCGTCGACGTTTCAGACGCCGACGGCGCACTGCCGGAGGCGGGCGCGGAGCAGCCGGCAAGTGCCGTTACGGCAAGAAGGGCGGTGGCGTACAGCGGGCGGGCTAGATGATTCACGGTTTCCATTCCTGGAGTGGTTTTGCCGCCTGCGGCGGCCTGGCTGGGCAGCCGCAGAACGCCTGCCCCGTCCCCCGGCGTGCGAGTCTAGCCCGGCTGTCCTGCCACTTTCCAAGTTGACAGGCCCGGTGCACTTTGCAGGCATACCGATAATTGACCCGTATATACAGAGTTGCAGACACGGCAGGAGGCGCCCGGCCCCCGATTCACGTCAGGGTCCGGGCGCCTCCCGTTTACTGCTTCAGTGGGTTACTTGTAGAGGCCCTTGCCGCCAACGTGGACGTTGGTGGGCAGGTAACCGAACGGGCCGAGGCCGTTCTTGCCGAACGTGCGGTCAACCTTGGACACGCCATTCCGGAAGTTGATCTTCACGGTGGGCGACAGGGATCCGCCGCGGACGCCGTTCACGTTGTCGATGAAGGACTGGACCAGGCCGCCCGGCTGCACGTAGTGCGAGTAGGCCTGGAACTGACGGCCGTTCTGGTTCGGCGTCGGGGCTTCCGGGGACTCGGACGGCAGGTTCAGGTCCGTCGGGGAACCCAGGGCCAGGCCGCTGTTGTTCATCGGCTGGTAGTCGGAGCGGACACCGTCGCCCACGAAGCCGTAGACGCCGTCGGGACCGCGCATGCCTGCAGCATAGGTGAACTGGTGGCTGATGGTGAACAGGTAGTACTTGTTCTTGCCGTTTTCGTTCTGGATGAAGATCTGCGGACGCTCGGTCTGGTCGTTGACGCAGTTGGCGGACAGGATCGGCGGCAGGAAGTGCCACTTGGTCAGGTCCTTGTTGTCTGCCACGGCCAGGCCGACGTTGGCGGTCTGGTAGTAGGCACCCTTGCTGTTGACCTCGTCGAGGTTCTCGGCATTGGGGTCACCCTTGGCGTAGCCCAGGTCCGCGTTCTCGCAGCGGTAGTCGCCGCGCTTGCCGCCGGTGTTGCCTTCGAACACCATGTAGGTCTTGCCGGGGTGTGCCGGGTCGGCGAAGGTGTACGGGTCGCGGAACGCGAAGCCGGGGTTCTGCGCCTTGTTCTGGTACAGCTTTCCGTCCGGCTCGAGCAGCTTGGTGTGCTGGAACCCGTCGAAGGTGACGCCGTTCTTGTCGGCGTGGATGTTGCCGAGCGCCTTGGCGATGACGGCGTCCGGGGCGATGCCGCCGCCGCCGGCGTTGCGCTCCTTGACGTCGTAGAACGTGGTGGCCGTGTAGAACACGTTCACCTGGTTGCCCTTCATGAGGCGGGTGGAGCCGGACCATTCGGTGTTGCCGATGGAAGTGTTGTCCAGGAACAGGTGTCCGCCGTAGTTCCACTTGTCCTTCGCCGGGTCGGCGTTGGTCTTGCGGAAGAAGTAGCCGATGCGGGCGTTCCAGTGGCGCTGGTCGAAGCCGTAGCCTGCGTGCCGGTCAGCGACCAGCGAGAAGATCACGTCGTAACCCTTGTAGCTGATCTGGTTCGCGTTCTCGTCGGTCAGCGACCAGGTGTCCCAGACCCACACGTCATCGTTCATGGCGGGGAAGTCCTCGGGGATCTCCGGCATGGTGACGTCGGGGCTCATGGAGTTCTGGCCCGGCTGAACCTTGGAGTCGCTCTGTGCCATGATCTGCTTGGCATCGGCACGGGTCCACTTTGAGGTGAAGTCCGACGCCGGGTCATGTGCCGTCTGGGTGTGGGGCGTCGGCAGGGGGAAGCCCGGAGTCGGGGCCGGCATCTGAGTGCTCGACGGCGGATCCGACGGCTCGTTGGCCTGCGCCGAGGGCACGGCGAGGAAGGCCGTGGCGGCGACAGTGGCCACCAGAGCTGCGGCGGCGGGGCGCCACCGCAGCATCCGGGGGGTGTTGGGGTGCTTGTGCATTTTTTGCTCTTCTCGCGGAGTGACTTTCGTGGAAGACGGGCGGCTGCCCTTGTCCCCCGGACTCCGGAGACCCCGCTGACACGCCATGCGTCATCGAGGACGCCGTTGTGTCGAGGGAAGAAAACGGGGCTTGGGTAGGACCCCGTTGGGCGATCGGAAATGTCTTACATTTCCCGGCCCACACTCAACGGTAGACAACGTTGTCAGCCAAGTTCAACACGGTTTTCGGGGATCATCTGCGTGATTCCCCACTCGGGTGCAAACGCTTACATCTCGTTTGCGCGCGCGTGCCCCAGTTCCGACCCGGAATCAAACGTGCCTTCATAAAGGCGTCATCAATGGCATTGCTCACACCCGGCACTGTCGCCGCGGCCGGCCAACATAGGCACTTTCACGCGGAACACACCGGCCGTCGTCGGAATTGCGACGACGGAGCCTCCAAAGTGGCCCGACGAGGGCTCATGTTCCGGGCGCAGGGTTCCGGGGCCGTCGTGAGGGCGGGGAAGCTCGCGGCCAAAAGGGGCACTTTGACTCGCGACACACCGCTTGCAGCCGGAAAGTACGACGCCGGGGCCTCCAACGTGCCCCACGACGGCTTGCCGGGGCAGAGAAAGGCTGGGGCCAAGGGCGGAGAACCCGCAAATCCAGGGAACGAAAAAACCCCGCTGTTCCTGATGGAACAGCGGGGTTCTAGCTGGTGGCTCCGACCGGCGTCGATCCGGTGACCTTTCGATTTTCAGTCGAACGCTCTACCAACTGAGCTACAGAGCCTAGGTGACATGTCACCATGACGGCCGGAATTCCTTCCGGCAATCAAAGCGACCCTGACGGGACTTGAACCCGCGACCTCCGCCGTGACAGGGCGGCGCGCTAACCAACTGCGCTACAGGGCCTTGCTATTTCTTGCTTCCGCAGTATGGCTACCGCGTTTTTTCAAGGACTCCAGCCTACCAGACTTTTTTGCCTGCTTTGACCACTTCCTTGCGTACCCCCAACGGGATTCGAACCCGTGCCGCCGCCGTGAAAGGGCGGTGTCCTAGGCCGCTAGACGATGGGGGCCTGGACTCAATCCGGCTGAACAAGGGCAAAAATAAAGGGCCGAAGCCTTTCGTTCTTGTCCTGTCGTGTTCCTCCGAACTGGACCTGTAAAACTATAGAGCCTATCCCCGGAATATCCAAAATCGGCCCTGCGAAGCCCGAGATGGCGGGCAAATCAAGGCCACACACAATGGCAGTTTCTTGGCTAGACATGGCCGATTTCCGCCAGCCACGGCGCCGGCAGCGGGGCTAGATTGGCACCATGGCATCCACCGCGGGCACCAGCCCCCTCCAGCCCCAGTCCCCCGAAGATCCCACTGTGAAGAAGCCCACTCCTTCGGTGAACGCGCTGGGCGTCGCCGCAGTCGTGGTGACCGTGGTCCTCTGGGCCTCCGCCTTCGTGGGCATCCGCGCCGTCGGACCAAGCTTCTCCCCGGGAGCCCTGACGCTGGGGCGGCTGGCGGTTGCCGCCGTCGTGCTCGGTGCGGTGGTGCTTCCCAAGCTGAGGGCGCTCCCGCGGGGACCCGAGTGGTGGCCGATCCTCGCCTACGGCGTGATGTGGTTCGCCGGGTACAACGTGGCGCTCAACGCAGCGGAACATTCGCTCGACGCCGGAACCAGCGCCCTTCTCATCAACGTGAACCCCATCCTGGTGGCCGTGATGGCAGGCATCATCCTCAAGGAGGGCTTTCCGCGCTGGCTGATTATCGGCAGCCTGGTGGCGTTCGGCGGAGTCGCGGTCATCGCGCTGGGATCGGGGACGCGCTCGACGGCGGACGTGGCCGGCGTGCTGCTTTGCCTCCTCGCTGCTGCACTCGCCGCGGTCAGCGTCATCATCCAGAAGCCCGTGCTGCGGAAGTTTCCCGCCGGGCAGGCCACGTGGTTCGGCATCATGGTGGGCCTGGTCTGCTGCCTTCCCTTCGCCGGCCAGCTGGGTCAGGAACTGCAAGCGGCGCCGATGCCCGCCACCCTGGGGCTCATCTATCTGGGCATCTTCCCCACCGCCATCGCCTTCACCACCTGGGCCTACGCCCTTTCGCTGATCGATGCCGGCAAGCTGGCTGCCACCACGTACCTGGTGCCGGGCACGACGGTGCTGATCTCGTGGCTGGTGCTCAGCGAAATCCCGACATTTTGGGGGCTCGTCGGCGGCGCGATCTGCCTCCTCGGCGTGGGGCTGACCCGTCGGAGATCCCGCTAAAGTTTGGATATGCCCGCAAACCTGCCGCCCGGCCTCCCCATCGTGCCGGACGGAGCCGGCGACCCGTCCGGTTTCGAGATGTCCGAGGCCGACTTCGAAGCGGCTGTCAGCGACGCTTTGGACCAGCTTCCGGCCGAGGTGGCACGGGCCATGGACAACGTGGCCGTGTTCATCGACGACGACTACGTCCCGCAGCCCGGCGAGGACCCGGACACCGTGCTGCTGGGACTGTACGAAGGCGTTCCGCTGACCGAACGCGACTTCTGGTGGGACGCGGGATCCCTTCCGGACCGCATCACCATCTACCGCAAACCCATCCTGGACATCTGCTCCTCCCGCGAGGACGTGGTGGAGGAAGTGGCTGTAACGGTGATCCACGAGATCGCCCATCACTTCGGAATCGACGACCAGCGGCTTCACGAACTGGGTTGGGATTAGCCTTGTAGGCATGGGACACGATCACAACCACGCCCACGGCCTCACGGCTACGGGCAGGCATCGCAGCAGGCTGATCGCGGTTCTGGCCATCACCCTGTCCGTGATGCTCATCCAGGTGATCGGCTCCCTGCTCTCCGGCTCCCTTGCCCTGCTGGCCGACGCGGGCCACATGCTCTCCGACGCCGCCGGCGTCTTCATCGCCCTGATGGCCTCATGGATCGGAGCGCTGCCGGCCAGCGACCTTCGGACCTACGGCTACCAGCGGGCGGAAGTCCTGGCAGCACTCGCCAACGCCCTGATCCTGGTGGTGGTGTCGGCAGTCATCTTCACCGAGGCCATCCGCCGCATCGGCTCCGCGTCCGAGGTGCACACCGACATCATGCTGTACGCCGCCATCCTGGGTGCGGCTGCCAACCTCGTCTCGCTGCTGATCCTACGCAAGGCCCAGCAGGAGAGCCTCAACGTCCGCGGCGCGTACCTGGAGGTGCTGGGCGACCTGCTCGGCTCGTTCGCCGTGATCGCGGCCGCCCTGGTCATCAAGTTCACCGGATACCTGGCGGCGGACACCATCGCCTCCGTGATCATCGCGCTGATGATCCTGCCGCGGGCGTGGCACCTGCTCCGCGAGGTGGTCGACGTCCTCCTGGAGGCCACCCCAAAGGGCGTGGAAGTCAGCATGATCCGCGAGCACATCCTGTCCGTGGCCGGCGTCGTTGCCGTCCATGACATCCACATCTGGACCATAACGTCCGGCGTGCCGGTATTTTCCGCCCACGTGGTTGTGGAGGACGAGATGCTCAGTGCAAAGGGGGCCGACCAGGTCCTGGACAAGCTCACCACCTGCCTCGGCTCGCACTTCGACACCGAGCACTGCACCTTCCAGCTGGAACCGGCCAGCCATTACGAGCACGAATCTCCGCAGCACGCCTGACGGATGCACTCGCCACCGCCTTTCCGCACCGACGGCCCCTCGCCTGCCTGCCGTTATGCGCGCTCCTTGACCAGGCACGACCGCGACACGCCAACCCCACCTCCGGGCAAATGACACTGGTGTTGTTTATGTTATTGATGTGACCAGTGTTGCCAAAGTGGCAGACTGGCACCTAACCTCAGAGGGCTGGGCATCTTCAGAGGGGCACTTCGGTGCTGCCTCCCGACTCGTTCGCCCCGCCCTGACTTGCGAGGTTATGAATGAGTTTGACCGGTCCCGGCCGCACAGCCGCCGTCCTGTGCACCGCCGTCGTCCTCTTTGGAACCCTTGCAGCACCTGCGCGGGCCGACCGGGCATTCGCTGTTGCGCCAGCATCGGTGCTGGGGGCATCCTTGAATGTTCCGGCGGCGCCGGAAATCCCCTCCGCCGAGGACATCGCCGCGGCCAAGTCCAGTGAAAGTAAGACGGCGGCAAAGGTCGCCGACATCGAGGGCATCCTTGCCGACGCCGCGGCGGCCCAGGAGGCCACGTTCGCACGGACGCTCGAAGCCAACAATGCCTACAGCAACGCCCTGGTGGAGCTGGACACGAGGTCGGATGCGGCCGCGATGGCCACGGCGAGGGCTGCTGCCGCGGACAAGGAACAGTCCAAGAGCCGCAAGGCCGTGGGCCAGCTGGCCGGGGACCTGTACCGGAACGGCGGCCTCAACCCGGAGCTGAGCGGCCTGGTCACGGGCACGGGCGACGTCCTGGCCAAGGCTGCAACGCTGCAGGCCCTCACCGCCGGCCGGAGCAGGGCCTTCACCGCCGCCGAAACCACCGCCGCAGCCGCCGCATCACTCACCGCCGCTGCCGCCGACGCCCGCCGCGCGGCAGACGACGCCGCGGAAACCGCCGAAAGACTCAAAGCAGCGGCAGACCAGGCCAACGCAGCCCAGGTGAAGGCGGTGGCGGACGCCAAGGCCCAGCGGACTGTCCTGGTGGGCCAGCTTGCCTCGCTGCGGCACACAACTGCAGCGCTCGAGTCCGCCCGGGTGGACGGCCTGGAGCGCCAGCGCCAGCAGGCCCGGCTGGCCGCCATAACCGCCGCCGCCGAACGTGCCGCCGCTGACCAGGCGGCCGCAGAGAAGGCGGCAGTGAACGCTTCGGGTTCCGACGGCGGGAGTACGGCCCCGGCGGAACAGTCCGCCTCCGCGCCCTCCCGGACGCCTGCCCAGACTGCCGTAGCACCTGCAGCGCCGGCACCTGCCGCTCCGGCGGAGCCGTCAGCACCTTCACCTGCGGCGCCGGCGGCTCCGGCCCCTGCCCGCCCGGCTCCCGCACCCGCACGGCCGGTTCCGGCCCCTGCCCGCCCGGCGCCGGCACCCGCCCCGGCGCCAGCACCTGCGCCGATTCAGCCGGCACCAGCACCGGCGCCCGTTCAGCCGGCGCCGTCGCCGGGCGGTTCCAACCAGGCGGCCATTTCGGTGGCCATGGGCAAAGTGGGCTCCCCGTACTTCTACCAATACGGCGGCACCGGTGCCTACGGCTTCGACTGCTCGGGCCTGGTCCAGAACGCCTTCGCGGCCATCGGAAAGCAGCTTCCGCGCACGGCTGCGGAGCAGTTCGCCCAGGCACCCGTCCATGTGCCGCTGTCGCAGGCACAGCCCGGTGATCTCCTGGTCTGGGGTTCGGCCCCGGGTTTCTACCACGTGGCGATCTACCTGGGCGGCGGCCGGGTGGTCCAGGCGCTGAACCCCTCCGCGGGCATCACCGTGACGGACCTCAGCATGATGGCCGGCATGCAGCTCTACCCGGTCGCCGCGCGCTACTGACCGGTGTCTCAAATGGCGGAGACCCCAACGGCGGGACTCCAATGGCGGGGACCCTGCCGGCAGGGGCGATCCCTAGGACAGCACGTCCTTGCTCACGAACCGGCCGTACGCCAGCGCGCCGAACGCCGCGATATAGCCCAACTGCAGCAGGGCATTGTCACCGAACGAGTCCCAGCCGATGGGCTGGCGCAGCAGGTCCGCGAAGCCGAACCAGTAGTGCGAGAACAGCCACGGGTGCAGCCACTCCAGCTGGGGCAGCTGGTCGAGCACCTGGGAAACGACGGACAGGATGATCGTGGCAGCCATGGCCCCCACGGGCACGTCGGTCAGCGTGGAGAGGAACAGCCCGATGGCCGACAAACCCAGCAGCGACACAGCCTGGTAGGCAGCGATCAGGAGCATCCTGACCAGTGCCTCGTCCGGTTCGACCAGGTCGCCCGAGAGCAGCGCCACCGGCCCCACAGGGAAGATCGCCCAACCGATGCCAGCTCCGGCGAGCGCCCCGGCAAGCGGCGCGGAAATACAGAACACCGCCGCCCCGGCATACTTGACCAGCAGCAGCCGCACTCTTCCGGCGGGAGCCACCAGCAGGTACCGCAGCGTGCCCAGTCCGGCTTCCCCGGCAATGGTGTCCCCCGCGACCACGCCAATGGTCAGCGGAAGGAACAGCGGAACCGAAACCAGCATCGCCGTGACAGCCACGAAAAGCCCGTTCTGGCTGATCCGGTCCAGGAACGCAGGCCCCCTCCCGGGGGGAACAGCTGAGGAAACGCGGACGACGACGGCGATCACCACCGGGATAGCGGCCAGGGCCAGGAGCATCGCCTGGGTCCTGCGGCGGCGGAACAGCTGCTTCAGCTCCGAGGCGAGCAGGGAACCGCTGGACGCCCGGCGCCGGGTCCCCGGCGCCGGCCTGTTGTGCACCGTCAGCCGCTGAACTGCCGGCTGGTCCGCGGCCGTCTCCTGCGCTTCTGCCCCGCGTCCCTCGGACTTCTGCGCTTCCGGCTCATGTGCCGCCGGTTCCTGCACTGGCTGCCGGTCACTGTGCGACATCGAAGCCCTCCCCCGTCAAAGCCACGAACCGGTCCTCCAGGCTGCCGCGCTCCACCGTGAACCCGCGGACGCGCACCCCGTCCGCCACGAGGGCAGCGACGATCGTTTCCGGCGGCACGCCTCCGTTTGCGGATGGTTCAGCTGCCGGCGCCGGGTGGCCTTCAGGGCCTGAGCGCCCTGCTGTGCGGGCGAATGCTGTGCGGTCAAGCCCGGTGCCAACGGGAAGGCTTGCGGTGATCACTGCGTCCGCGCCGTCGGGATGGCCCACAACCGGGGACAGGCCAAACCGCGCCAAAACGCCCGAGGCCGTACCGGCGTCGGGCGTCACGAGCCGGAGCTGCGCGGTGCCGGCCTGGCGGAGTTCGGCCAGGGGCCCCTGCGCCACCAGCCGGCCGGCGCTCATGATCGCCGCATGGGTGCAGATTTGCTCCACTTCTGCGAGCAGATGGCTGGAGACGAACACGGTGGCACCGTCGGCGGCGAGTGACCGCACAAGGTTGCGGACCTCGCGGGTGCCCTGCGGATCCAGCCCGTTGGTCGGTTCGTCCAGGACCAGCAATTCACGTCGTGCCAGCAGCGCGTTGGCGATTCCCAGCCGCTGCTTCATGCCCAGCGAGTAGGCCCGCACCTTCTTCCGGGCAGCGTGGGAAAGCCCCACCCGTTCCAGCGCTTCCCCCACCCGCGCGCTGCGGGTGGACGGCGTCGCGTGGCGGTCCGCCGCATCCAAGCGGTGCAGATTTGCCGCGCCCGACAGGAACGGATAAAAAGCCGGGCCCTCCACCAGGGCACCAACGCGGGGCAGGACCTCGTCCAGCTGCCGCGGCATGTCCAGTCCCAGGACCTTGACTTCCCCGGCGGTCGGAGCGGCCAGGCCCAGCATCATGCGGATGGTGGTGGTCTTCCCGGAACCGTTGGGCCCGAGGAAGCCGAAGACTGAGCCCCTGGGCACGGCGAGGTCGATGCTGTTGACCGCCATCTGGTGGCCGAACCGCTTGCTCAGCCCCTTGGTTTCCAGCGCCAGTGCGCGGCCAGGCGCTGTCACCTCGCGGCTGCGGCGGCCTGGAGCCGCTCCAGGGGCACGGAACCAACGAAGGTCCGGCCGTCATCCGTCAGCAGGACATTGACCAGCGATGTGGAGATGGCACGGCCGCCTGGGACCGTCACGGTTGCCTGGCGAAGCAGGGGGTCATTGAGCAGCTTGTCGACGGATTGCTTCCCGGACTCAGGGGATGCGGACGGGACGGAAGCGGACGGGGCCGGAATCCCGACGATCCGTTCCCAGCCGGTTCCGGTGACCATCGGGACATGCCCGCGAAGGTCTTTGTGGTCCCAATTCCTGTGAGCCCGGTTCTTGTCAGCCAGGTCCTTATCGGTGCGGTCCGCCTTGCCGTGGGACGGTGCCGGCACGGCAAATTCCTTCACCGAGGCACCGGGCGGCGGCGAGAAGTTGAACAGGCTAGCGTCGGGAGCACCAAGCGTCAGGCTGGAGAACGCGGTCCGGAAGGCAGGCTCCTGCTGCCCGCGCGCCCGCACCTCCACGCTCAGCGGCATGCCGTTCTCACCGTCCACGGCCACTGCCACCGAACCCACCAGGGTCACGTCCGACCGCGGCGTGAGGACCAGGTTGTACGCCGCCCTGCCTGCCACCTCGGTGTCTCCGGCCACCGCCACCTTGGTGCTGCTGTCCAGGTTGTCGAGCATCTTCGCGGCCATTTCCTCCGGCGTTGCCACTCCTGCAGGCATCCCGTGGCTGCGGGATTCCTTCGAAGCCATCGCCGGAAGCGTGACATGCGTGGCGGTGTTGTCCCTGGAGTTGTACAGCCACACCTCGTTGCCCTGCCGGACGGCGTCGCGCTCGGCCATCCGGTCCATCACCTGGATGCGGGCTTTGCTTAGCCCATCGACATAGACACGGGCGCTGTGCGGTCCGGTCAGCAGCTCGGCGAGGGAACCCGCACCTGAGCCCGAGGTGGGCCCCACCTGCGGAACATCGGGGAGTCCGAGTTCGGAGGACTGCTCCAGCGTGCCGGAGAACGACTTGGTCTGGTGTTGTCCGATCATCGCCAGCACCTGGGCAGGTGACTTTTCCGGCAACGGATCCCGGGCGCTCGCGGGCAAGGACCCCGCCAGTACTCCGGCAGCAATAACAGCAGGTACGGCCACGGCAGGTGTCCACCGCAGCCAGATGGCAGTCATGTCAACTCCGCTCCCACGTCGCAGCTCATACCCTCAGGGTACGCCTCGGCCTCTTATGTGGCAGCCCCCGGCCAGGCTGTCCGCTTTCCCTGCGGCGCCTTGTGGGCCAGACTGGATGGGACGCCGTATTCCAGTTTCCAGGAGCCCCCGCCAATGCACATTCCCGGTGCCACCTCCAGTCCGGCCGACGAACTGACAGGCATCGTGGGCTTCGCCGCCCAGGCGATCGATTCGCTCGGGGAATGGGGGGTGGGACTCTTTACCTTCCTTGAGACGGTGTTCCCGCCCATCCCCAGTGAAGTGATTCTTCCGCTCGCCGGGTTCCTGACCAGGCAGGGATCCCTCAATCTGGCCTTGGTCTTCGTGACCAGCACGCTGGGGGCTTACCTGGGCGCCCTCGCGCTCTATTTCCTGGGCGCCAAGGTGGGACTGGAGCGTTCGATCCGCTGGCTGTCCAAGCTGCCGCTGGTGGACCGGGAGGACTTTGAGCGGGCGGACGCCTGGTTCCGCCGCCACGGCAGGTCGGCCATCTTCTTCGGCCGGCTGCTTCCCGGCGTGCGAAGCCTTATATCATTGCCGGCCGGTGCCGAGCGGATGCGCCTGGGCACCTTCAGCATTTTCACGATCGCCGGCAGCGGCATCTGGAACGGCGCGCTGATCGGCTTCGGCGTTCTGCTGGGCCGCCAGTACGCGATGGTGGAACAGTACTCGCGCTACCTCAACTACGCCGTCTACGCCGGCCTGGCCGTCTTCGTGATCTGGCTCGTGGTCCGGCACATCCGGCGCCGGAAACCGGCACCGGACCGGCAGTAGCCGTGGGCCTGAATAGCCACTGCGCGTTGCAGCCCCGTCGCCAGTAGCCCCGGCTCAGGCGCCGGGCACCACGGTGCCCGCGCCGCCGTCGACCGTCACCTCCTGGCCCGTCCGCAGCAGCGAGGTGGCGTCGGGGACACCCACCACGGCGGGGATGCCGTACTCCCGGGCCACCACGGCGCCATGGGAGTTCGGGCCGCCCATCTCCATCACCAGGCCGCCCGCCGTGAGGAACAGCGGGGTCCAGCCCGGATCGGTGGACGGTGCCACGAGGATCTCCCCCGGTTCCAGGTGGGCACCCACGGGGTCGAGGATGACACGTGCGGGCGCCGTCACGGTCCCCGCCGACGCCGGGCTCCCGGACAGTGCGCCGGGTTCCGCGGTTCCGACGGCGGTAAGCAGCGTCTCGGGTTCCGTTCCGTCCGAGAGCAGCATCCGGGGAATGTGGCGCCGCTCCAGTTCCAGGTAATAAGCCCCCTGCCGCTGGGCCACGAGATCCTGCATGTCGGCACCGTCCAGCGCCCGGTACGCTTCGGCAAAGTCCAGGAAGAAGATGTCCTCTGCCCGGGCGATCCGTTCCTGCTCCGCCAGCACTGCGCCAACTTCTGCGAGCTGCTTCCGGACTTCCGCCAGCGCCAGGACGATCTGGAACTTGGGAAGTTCGCGCAGGCCGGCGAAGAGCCGTGCCCGCCGCAGCGCCGCCCGGACGGCCATGCCGCGGAGGCGCCCCCGGGCACTGGCCTCGGCCACCAGCCGCTCGATCTGTGCGTCCGCTTCGGCTGCTGCCTTGCTGAACTGCCGGTCGGGGGCCCGTTCCGGGTCCTCCAGCCGGAGGTAGTTGGCCAGGACGCCCAGGATGTGGGTGGGGTCATCCCGCCAGCGGGGCATGCCGACGTCGATTTCGGCTACAGCCCTGTGCCCGTACCTCGCGAGGAATCCCGCCAGGCCGGCCTGGGCAGCGGCGGGCAAGTCGCCCGCGGCGAAGCGCTGGGCCAGCACGGCGGGGGGATCGCCCGTGAGCACGGCCAGCGATTCGGCGTCGGACTTGATCTTGGTTGCCACCCGCCACAGCTCCAGGTCCATCTCCGTCGTCACGTTGTTCGGCAAACCGCGGAGAACTGGCTGGAGGTCGATGTTGCGCCCCCCGCCGTCCGCGCCGGCGCTGTCCCGGTCCTCGCCCGAACCAAAGAGCTTGCCCGCGCCAAGAAGTTTCCCGGTGAGGCCGAGCATGGCGAACCCCAGCCCGGCCAGCGGAAGCACCGCAGGGAGAATAGGGAAGAGCCGCGACAGTATCCCCTCGGCGTGGTCAAGCCGCGCGTGGGGGGAAGCACCCTGGGGCAGTTCCAGCGTCGTGTTGAACTCCGTCGTGAAGCGGTTCAGGCGTTTGAGGGCCGCCTCGGGACGGACCAGCGCCCGGACCGCGGCTTCCGGCACCCGGGCGCGGACAGCGATGGGGGCCACGTGCCTGAGGAGGTCCCAGGGCGTGCGGCGGGTAATGGAGAGGCGTGGGTCATCGAACACGCTGCGCAAGACTTTTGCGGAGCGTGCCTCCATAACGTCGAAGACATTCGGGATGATCCGGCGGCCCACGGCGCTTCGCGCGGCGGCGGTCAGGTCGATGAAGATGCGCTGCCCGGCTTCCACGTAGGGCGGTGGCCCGCTGCGGGGGTCCGGGACGTCAAAGCCCGCGGCGGCAGCAACCGACGAGCCGATCTGCCGGAGTGCGGCAAGTCCCATCGGGGTCAGCGGCCGGGTCAGTCCCTGGGCGAGGCTGAAGCAGAGGTAGACACGCAGCTCGTCCCCCGGGCCGAGCCCTTCCCTGTTTTCCTCGGAAAGAAAGGCTCTCTCCGGCAGCGGGTAAAGCGTGGTGATGGGCCGGGACTGGGTCAGCCAGACTTTCCCGCCGCCGTCGAGCGCCCACTCCGTGTCCTGCGGGGCGCCGTAGTGGGCCTCGGCGTTGCTCCCCAGCGCCGCGAGTTCCCGGATCTGGGCGTCGGTCAGGCACGCCTGGCCGTCGGCGCTTTGGTCGACAAATTCGGTGCCTCCCCCCGGCAGCGGCCGGACAGCAGTCCGCTTGTCCCCCAGGCGGCGCTGCAAAATGGCCCCGGATCCGGTGTCAACCACGAAGTGGTCGGGATTGACGGCGCCCGACACCACTGCCTCCCCAAGCCCGGGGCTTGCGTCGATCACGGCCTCCCGGCGCCTGCCGGTGACCGGGTTCGCGGTGAACATCACGCCGGCCGCCTCGGCGTCCACCATGCGTTGGACGACGACGGCGAGGGCCACCGTAGCGGGGTCAATGTTCCGGCTGGCGCGGTAGGCCACCGCCCGGTCAGTCCAGAGCGAGGCCCAGCATTTCCGGACGGCGTCCAGCAGCGCCACCGCGTCGATCACGTTCAGGTAGGTGTCCTGCTGGCCGGCAAAGCTGGCGAAGGGAAGGTCCTCTGCCGTTGCCGAGGACCTCACCGCGACCGGAACGCCGCCCAGCGCCCGGTAAGCCGTGAGTATCTCGCCGGCGATCGCCGTCGGAAGTTCTGCTGCGGTAATCAGGCTCCGGGCCTTGGCGGCCAGGCCCGCAAGGGTTTCCAAGTCATCGGCGGGGGTGTCCCGGAGGGCGCTGTGCACCTCTGCGAGCCCGAGCGGTTCCACGGCCTGGACGTACGCCTCGGTGGTCAGGCAGAACCCGTCGGGCACAGGAAGACCGGCCGCCAGCAGCTCGCCGAGGTTGGCGGCCTTTCCGCCAACCAGCGGCAGCATGGACGCGCTGAGGTCCCCGAGGCCGAGTACCAGGCCGCTCATGCGCTACGAGGCGCCGAGCATGGGCCCGAAGCTGGCGCGGTCGGCGAGGCGGGGGTCTTCCCGGTCCGGGACCACCATCACGGGGCTCTTGGCATGGTGCAGGACGCCGTCCGACGTCGAGCCCAGGAGCATGCCGGTGAAGCCGCCGCGGCCGCGGGTTCCTACCACAATCAACTCAACATGCCGGCTGGCCTCCACCAGCACATCCACGGGCGAACCGTCCAGCAGCCGGGTCTCGATGGCCAGCCGCGGGAAGTGGCTCTGCAGCCACGCCACCCCGGCCTTCAGCTGGACCTGGATATCGGCGAACAGCGCTTCCCTGTCCAGCGGGGCCGGCACCCAGGCAAGGGATCCGCTGTACTGCGGCACCGCGCAGATCACCCTCAGCGGGGCACCGAGCCGCTCGGCCTGCTCTGCGGCTTCCAGGACCGCGACGCGGGCCTGCTCGGAGCCGTCCACGCCCACGGCGACTACCTTTTCCACGGGACCGCGGCCGGCCTTGGCCTGCTCGGCCCGGATGTGTCTGTCCTGGGTGGTTTCGCCGAGGCGGTCGGAGCAGATCAGCGGAACCGTGACCGTGGGGCATTTGGCGTGGGCCGGGAGCGCGCTGCTGACAGAGCCCAGGAGCCGCCCGACGAAGCCGCCCCGGCCGCGGGTCCCGAAGACCAGCAGCTCGGCGGTTTCGGACAGGTCGAGCAGCACGCCTGAAGCGTCCCCGTTTTCGACCGAGGCACTGACGCTGATGTTGTAGCCGGACACCTTGTCCACGGCGTGCTGCAGGATGGCCTCGGCGCCCTCGCGGATCACCGAGTCGTCCACGGTGGCATACCCGCCGTCGAGTCCGGAGGCGGCGAAGATGGGCACCGAGTAGGCCGTGACAATGTGGAGGGGACGACGGCGGCGTTCGGCTTCACGGGCGGCCCACACGAGGGCGCACTGGCCGTGGTCCGAACCATCGACGCCTACAACGATTCCTTCTGGTCTCGCGTGCCGGGCACCGCCATCCCGTGCCGGGTCGGGATGCAATTCGTGTGCGTCCATACGGTCCGCCTCCTCGCGATACTGCCTGATGATGCGGCTATTCTGCCAGAAGCAGCGCGTCTAGCCGTCACCGGCAGGCCGTCCGGTTCCCGGTTATGCACAGCCTGCCTTTAAGACCAACTATTCTCGGTCGGCGACCTGTTAGCAAGCAGGCCCCCTGGGGCCCTGCGGGTCCCCCTGACCGGGTGTTTTCAGCCTTTCCTTGTGCTCGCCAGGCGCTGCCCAGGGTGCTGTTCCGGCACTGCTCCGGATGCTCTCGTGACGCCGAGCAAAGCCCCGCAAACCAATGTTTCGGGAGGGGTATCCAGCGACCAAAAAATTCTGTAATGTCGAGGCACCATCGGTCCGGATTGTGCTCCACCGCGCAGCCGGAAATGGGGTGTGTCTGCTTGCTGGGGCAGTGGACGGCGCATGGGCGATGATGCCCTGCGCTTCAAAAATCTCGAGGAGGAAGTAGTGTCACGCATGCCTGGTCTCAGCGGCGCAGAACGGACCACCACTGTGGTCATCGGCACCGGCCTTCCCGGTTTAGCCATAGCGACGGAACTCCGGCGCCGGGGCGTTGATTCAATCATCGTCAGCCGGCTGGAATCCCCCGGCGGCCAGTCCCAGAAATCCGCGCACCAGCGGTGCGACGACGCCGAGGCAGCGTCCATCCAGGAGCGGAACGAAATTCTTCGGCACCTGCGCAACTACGCCTCAAGCCACCAGCTGGACATCCGCAGCGACACGTCCGCCGTGCTGCTCGACAAGATGGGGCCGGGGGCAGAGCCCTCGCTGCACCGCTGGGCCGTGCACACCCCCGACGGCGTACTGCTGGCCGACCACATCGTGCTCACGCGCTGCGCCCACAGCCAGCTCCGGCGCATGCTCACGGACCTCGGCATCTCCATCGGCACCAACCTCGTCGCTGCCATGCGCGCCATCGGCATTTACCTGGTGGGCGTGGGTGAGCTCATCACGCCGACGCCGAAGGAAGTGCTGCGCCAGGCCAAGGTGGTGGGCCAGGCAATCTCGGCGAAGGTCTACCCGGACAGTGTGCCCTCGGTACTGACCGGAAGCTTCCCGGCGCTGCCCGCAGCGGCTGTCTGAGACCAGATCGGGCCGGGCGACCGGCGGCCTGCGCTGCCGTCGTGGGGGACTTTGGCCATGGTTCGGGCCGCCATCCGCCCATATCCCGGCGTGTCGCGGGTCGGTGTCCCCCAGTCTGGCAGCGGGCGCCCGGCTAGGCGTCGCGTCGGCTAGGCGTCCCGTCGACTAGGCGTCGCGCCCGCCCTGGCCGTCCGGAGTCTGCGCGGCACCGTCATTGTCGTCGTCGCCGACGCTGAGCCGCCGGCGGGCCAGCACACCGAGGGTGACCAGCAGGCCGAGAGCCACGACGGCGAACACCACGATGCTCCACGGGAAGGGCTCCGAGGAATTCGTGACCGTCCCCGTGGCCTGCGTGGTGCCCGGCTGCGGCGTGCCGACGGTCTGGACGGGCACCGACGCTGCCCCCGCCGCAGCGGCCGTGGCGGTGAAGGTGAACGTGCCCTCGATCGGATGGGAGTCCGAGCTCACCACCCGCCACACCACCGTGTACTTCCCGGCCGGCGCACCTTCGCGCAGCTTCTGCGAGGCGACGTTGTCCACGATCTCCACCTTGCCGTCCGTCCAGTCTGTTCCGGCGGCGTCAGTCACCTTGACCTCGGAGCCGAGCCCCAGCGGGGTGTTGTTGAACGTGATCGAGACTTTGGCGGGAGCGGTGGCCACCGTGGCGCCATCGGCCGGGCTGCTGGACTCGGCAACATCATGCGCGGAAGCGGGCCCGGCAGTGAGGAGCAGGGCAACAAGTGCGAGCGTGCCAAGGAAGGCGGACAGCATCTGGCGGGGAAAACGCATGGGCGGACTACTCCTAGTGTTGACTTCATTACAGAGTAGGCGAATTTGCTCGGACAGCACTCGGCAACCTACTAGGATTCAAGTAACCCCCACACTCTCACCGGAGGACTAATGCTCAAGCAGGGCTCTGCACTGGACCGGTACTTCAAGATTTCAGAACGGGGGTCGAACGCCTCCCGCGAGATCCGCGGCGGTTTCGCCACCTTCTTTGCCATGAGCTACATCGTGGTGCTGAACCCCCTGATCCTGTCCGGCGCGGACTCCTCCGGCGCCACCCTCGGTTTCCAGGCCGTTGCTGCCGTCACCGCCTTTGTTGCCGGCATCCTGACCATCCTCATGGGCGCGTGGGCCAAGCACCCGTTTGCCATGGCCACCGGCCTGGGCGTCAACGCGTTCGTGGCCGTGACAGTGGCCACCAATCCCGGCCTGACCTGGCCGGACATGATGGGCCTGGTGGTCCTCTCCGGCGTCACCATGATGATCCTGGTCCTGACCGGATTCCGGACTGCCGTGTTCCGTGCGGTGCCCGACGGGCTCAAGACTGCCATCGTGGTGGGGATCGGCCTGTTCATCGCGCTGATCGGCCTGGTGAATGCAGGCTTCGTCAGGCGCATTCCGGACGCCGCCGGGACCACCGTCCCGGTGGGCCTCGGCTTCGACGGCAAGCTCCTGGGCTGGCCGACGCTGGTGTTCGTCTTCGGCCTGATCCTGACCATCGCCCTGCTGGTGCGCAACGTCAAGGGTGCCATCCTGATCGGCATCGTCGCCTCGACCATCCTGGCGGTCATCCTCGAGTTCACGCTGCACATCGGCCCCAGCTTCGACGGCAAGAACGTCAACCCGCAGGGCTGGTCCCTGGTTGCCCCCAAGTTCACTGAGTGGGCTGCCCCTGACCTGTCCCTGATCGGCAAGGCCAACCCCATCGGCGCGTTCGGCCACCTCGGCGTCGTGGCCGCGGCGCTGCTCGCGTTCGTCATCCTGCTCAGCATCTTCTTCGACGCCATGGGCACCATGGTGGGCCTGGCCAACGAGGCCGGAACCGTGGACAAGGACGGCAACATCCCCAACGTCGACCGCGTGCTGCAGGTGGACGCCCTCGGTGCCATCGTGGGCGGCGGGGCCTCCGTCTCCTCCAACCAGATCTACGTCGAATCCGGTGCAGGCATCGGTGAGGGCGCGCGGACCGGCCTGGCTTCAATCGTCACCGGCCTGCTGTTCCTCGTGGCCATGTTCTTCACCCCGCTGATCAACCTCGTACCCTTCGAGGCCGTAGCTCCCGCCCTGGTGGTGGTCGGGTTCATGATGGTGGCCCAGATCGGCAAGATCCAGTGGCAGGACTGGGGCATCGCACTGCCCGCGTTCCTCACGTTCACCCTGATGCCGTTCACCTACTCCATCGCCAACGGCCTGGGCGCGGGCTTCATCTCCTATGTCCTGATCCGCACTTTCCAGGGGCGCGCCCGCGAGGTGCACCCGCTGATGTGGGCCGTCGCGGCGGCGTTCGTCCTGTTCTTCGGGATCGGGCCCATCGAGCAGTCGCTGGGAATGTAGCAGTACCGTTTTCCGGTATTTCAGACATCACGACGGCGGCGCCGCTGGCTCTGGCCGGGCGCGTGCGGTGAGCTTGAAGCATGGACTTTCCCGCGCTCCCAGTTGACGTTAAGCCCCAGCCCTGGACCGGGCGTTACGACGGCGACGGCGAAGCCCACCGCCGGTGGTGGCAGGCCGTAACGCCGGCTACCGGGAGCACAGCCCGGCTCAACGCTCGCGACCTGAACGCCGCCACACCGGCTCAGCGCCCCGCCGTGATCCTCGGCTTCTGCAGTGACGAGGGCGTGCGCCGCAACAAGGGCAGGACGGGGGCGGCCGCCGCTCCGGCCGCCATCCGCACTGCCCTCGGCCCCCTCGCCCGCCACTCGGACCGGCCGGCCGCCGACGCCGGCGACGTGGTGGTCCGCGACGGCGAACTGGAGGCGGGCCAGGCCCGCGTGGGCCTCGCCGTGGCGGCACTGCTCGACGGCGGCCGCCTCACCCTGGTGCTCGGCGGCGGCCACGAAACCGCCTACGCCAGCTACCTCGGCGTGGCAGGGTCCCGGGCGGTCCGCGACGGCCAGCGGCTGGGCGTGCTCAACCTCGACGCCCACTTCGACCTCCGGGATGAGGCGACGCCCAGTTCGGGAACGCCGTTCCTCCAGATGGCCCGCGCGGAAGCCGCCGCGGGACGCGAACTCAGGTACGCCGTCGTCGGAATTTCCGAACCCAACAACACACGGGCGCTGTTCAGCACCGCCGATGAGCTGGGAGTGAAGTACCTGCTGGATGAGGAGTGCACCGCCGGCGCCGCCGAGGCGTTCGTGGCGGATTTCCTCAGCGGGATCGACGTCCTCTACCTCACCATCGACCTAGACGTGCTGCCGGCCGCGGTGGCTCCCGGCGTCAGCGCACCGGCCTCGTACGGTGTTCCGCTGCCGGTGATCAGTGCCGTCTGCCGCCAGGTGGTGGCCAGCGGCAAACTCCTGCACGCGGACGTGGCCGAACTGAACCCGGCCTTCGACGTCGACAACCGGACCGCCCGGGTGGCCGCGCGGCTGGTCAGCATCCTGCTGGGCTGAGAACTACTAGTCCTTGGGCTTCGGGGCTGGCCGGGCAGGCGCCTTGGGCTTTGCCACAGGCTTGGGTTTCGCCGCGGGCTTGCTGACGATCGACGCCGGCGGCTTGGGGAAGGCGGCGGCGGGATAAAGCCGCGCCACCTGGAGCATGTAGTTCGCCCATTGCGGGCCCGCGATCATGTAGCCGTCAATGCGGTCATAGAACTTGCCATTGATGGTCAGGTTCCGGCCCGGGCGCTGCTGGCCCTCGAGGGCGTCCCCGAAGAACGACGCCGTGGCCAGGCCGGTAGTGTAGCCGAGCACCCAGGTGGCGCCGTTGCTGTTGTTGGTACCTGTTTTGGCAGCCACCGGCACACTCTTTTGCACCTTGGGGTTGATGTAGATACCTGAGCCCTTGTTGAGCATGTCCTGGAGTGCCTTGTTCACGCCGCGGACCACGTTCTTTTCCACGGTCTGGCTGCATTCCTGGACCCCGGCCGGAAGCTTCTTGCCCGCCATGTCCGCCACGCCGGCCAGGGCCACCGGCACGCAGTACCGGCCGTCGGCGGCGAACGTGGCGAACGCGTTGGCCATGGTCAGCGGGGCCACCTCGGTGCCGCCGAGCAGGTTGCCCAGCTGGTGCATGTCCACCGGTGTCCCGTCCAGCCCGCTGCGGAGCCCGACGGCGTTGACCATGTTCTGGATGCCGCAGAAGTCCAGCTGTGCGGCCTCGGCAAAGGTTGCCGTGTTGATCGAGTTGTAGAGCCCGTAGTCGGCCGGCATCTTGCGGTAGTAGCCTTCCGAGGCGTTCTGCAGGTCGTCGGCCGCTTCGAGTCCTGCCCGGCGCTGCTTGGTGCTGTAGCCGCCGGCCACCTTGCCGCACGAGTCCCGCCAGCGGAAGCCCAGCGGGTATTCGCGCTTCGAGGCGTCCAGCACCGTGGACATGGTCTTGCCCTGGTGCAGCCACTCGGCGAAAGTGAAGGGTTTCATGGTGGAGCCCGGCTGGAACCCGCCGGCGCCGTTGAGGTCGTTGCCCCTCGCGTCCTTGGCGTCCACGTTGAAGTTCAACTGGGTGTCGAACTTGCCGGGCTGGGGCAGGTACACCGTGTTCTGTGCCATCGCCAGAACCTTGCCGGTGCCCGGCTGCACCGTAACCAGCGAAGCGCCCCATTTGTCCGGGTTGGCACCGGCGGTGGCGTTGACCTGCGCCTGCGCCTTCGCCTGCAGCCGGCTGTCCAGAGTGGTGGTGATGGTCAGCCCGCCGCGGAAGAGCCGCTTTTCGCGGGCTTCGGTGTCCGCACCGTAGGCCGGGTTGTTGAGGAACAAGTGGGTCACGTAGTCACAGAAGTACGGGGCCATGGTGGCAGCGGCGCACCCCTGCCGCGAAGGCCGCACCTTCAGTCCGACGCCAGAGGCCACAGCGGCGTCATGCTGCTTCTTCGTGATCATCTTCTGCTTGAGCATCTCGCCGAGGACCTGGTTGCGGCGTTTCAGCGAGTTCTTGGGGTTGGTCACGGGATCGTAGAAGCTGGGGCTGTTGACCAGGCCCGCGAGCAGCGCCGACTGGGGCAGCGTGAGCTTGCTCGCCGGAACGCTGTAGAAATACTGGGCCGCCGCCTCAATGCCGTAGGCGCTGCGGTTGAAGAACACGATGTTGAGATAGCCTTCGAGGATCTGGTCCTTGGTGAACTTCTTCTCCAGGGCCATCGCGAGCCGCATCTCGCGCAGCTTGTCCCCCATGGTCTTCTGCCCGCTGAGCACCACCTGGTCCTCGCGGCCTTCGGAAATCAGGGACTCGTTCACGATGTTGGTGACGTACTGCTGGGTGAGGGTGGAGGCGCCCTGCCGGTCGCCGCGGGTCAGGTTGCTGGTGAGCGCGCGGAGGACGCCCTGCGTGTCCACGCCGCCGTGCTCATAGAAGCGGCTGTCCTCGATGGCGACAACGGCCTTCCGAATGAACGGGGACATCTGCTTCAGGGGCACACGGACCCGGTTCTCCGAATAGAACGTGGCGATGAGCTTGCCGTCGGCCGTCAGCATGCGGGTGGTTTGCGATGGCGCAGGCACTGCGAGTTCTGTGGGCAGGCTGTTGAAGTAGGAAATCGACTTGCTGACCGAGGTGCCGGCGAGGGCGGCCCCGGGCACCAGGAAGCTGGCCACGAGGACGCCGCAGAGGCAGCTGACAACCACAAACCCCAGCAACTTTGCCAGCGCGAGAGCCAAACGGGATACCAACCTTCTGCCTGCCATGATCCAAGCTCACCACATCAGCGGCCGGAACGTGGAATACTTGCCGCTCTCGGCGCTATCGGTGCTTGGCAGGGTCACACCGGCGTCTGCGGCGCCTTACCCTCGTCACCGAATTTCTCGGCTGCCCTGCGTTCGCGGAGCCGGTCCAGGCGATTCATGACCGGCGCCGTGGTGGCCCCGTGAAGCACCACGGACATTGCCACGACCAGTCCGATGATGCTCCACAGGCGCTGCGTCTGGTCCCCGAAACTGCCCTGGCCCAGAGCGTAGGCAAGATAGTAAAGCGACCCGATGCCCCTGATGCCGAAGAAGGAAATGGCGATCCGCTCCCGGGGGCCGGTCTTGCCGCGGGCCAGCGCCAGCCAGCCGGACAGCGGGCGCACCAGGACCAGGAAGACCAGTGCCACGCCCACCTCGGCCCAGCCGACGCCGGCCAGCAGGCCCCGCGCGATCGCTCCGCCCAGAAGGACCAGGATGACCACCGTCAGGAGCCGCTCAAGCTGTTCCACGTAGGAGTGAAGAATGCGGTGATAGCCGTGGGTGCGCTCCGCCGTCCTGATGGTCACGGCACAGACGAACACCGCGATGAACCCGTATCCCTCGATCATCTCGGTCACGCCGTAGGCCAGGAAAGTGGCGGCCAGCGCAACGAAACCCTCGGAATGGTTGGACAGCCGGATGCTGTCGTGCCGCGCGGAGAAGAAGAGCCGGGCCAGCGCCTTGCCTGTCGCGAAGCCAAGCAGCACGCCCATGCCGATACGCCACAGGACGTCCACGCCGAACCACTCCGGGAACCAGGCCGACGGCGCGGTCCCCACAAGGCTCATGGCAATGGCCAGGTACACAAAGGGAAAGGCCAGCCCGTCATTCAGTCCCGCCTCCGACGTCAGCGCGAACCTGACCTCGTCCTCCCGGTCGGTGCCCTCCTCCTCGTCGGCCGGCTCACCCACCTGCACCTCGGAGGCCAGGACCGGATCGGTGGGGGCCAGTGCTGCGGCCACGAGGAGCGCGGCGGCGAGCCCCAGGCCCAGCAGCCAGAGTCCGAGCAGCGTCAGGCCCAGCATGCACAGGGGCATGGCAATGCCGAGCATCCGCCAGGTGGTGGCCCAGTTCCGCCGCCCCACGGAACGGTCCAGCGCCAGGCCGGCTCCCATCAGCGAGATGATCACACAGATCTCAGTCAGGTGCAGCGTCAGCTCATGGTGCTGGACGGGGTTCGGGTCCGGGAGGTCGGGAAGCAGCCCGAAGGCGGCCGCACCGGCACCCAGGAACACCATCGGCATGGAGATCGGGGCATTGCGCAGCGCCTTGGGCAGGATGGCGGCCACGAAGACGGCGACGCCCGCCGCGGCGAACATGATGCTGGCACCTTCAAACACGGTCGCCTCCTGCGCCCTCAGCCTCTCGGACCTGACCAACACTAGCGCCCGGGGCGCGACCGAGGGGGCGCAGGATCGCTTCCACAAGCCGCGCAATGACAGAATGGTTGATAAGACAACTATCGTCAACATCCTTGTCAAATGCCAGTCATCTTACCTTTGGGCCGGTTCCCGGTAGAATGGTCTACTGCCCCCCCGGCACAAACCATAGAAAGTCAGTACATGAGCACAGCAACCATGGAGCGCCCAACCGCTCCTATGAGCGCGTCCCGCTCCGCGGATGTCCGGTCCATCGACCTGGCGTTCACCAGTGCCGACCAGGTCCACGACGGCCTGGAAAGCGCGGTGGAGACGCTGATCGAAACGGCCGCCCAGGAAGGCACCTGCGGCATCAAGGTCACGCGCCTGGAGCCAGGCCGTTACACAGTGGCCCTCGACGAGTCTGTTCCCTTCGGCGAAACACACGAGGACATCGCAGCCTAACACGCGAAAAAGCCCCCGATCCCGGACTCATTCTGGCCGAAAGGCCGAATGATCCAAGGTCGGGGGCTTTTTATTTTGGTGTGCGTTCTACCGCACGGCTACAGCCGGACTACACCCGGCGCACCTGCACGCCGTCGGACTTCATAAAGAGCTGGGACTCATGCGCCCCGCCACAGATCAGCCACAGCACGTTTCCGCTCCGTGAGATTTCCTCCACCTCGCCTGCCGCAATAACGTGTGCATGCTTGATGATCTCGATCCGCTCGCCCACGTGCAGCGATCCCCAGTCGGAAACCGTTGCTGCGTGTGCGATGCGCCTGGACAGGACTGCCCCGCGTGCTTTCATTTGAACTTCTACCCCTTTGTGGATGTTCTTCTTACGCCACAGCATCTTTGATGTGACTTTTACTACACCTTTAGTTCTACTACACTCGCCGGCCTGTGTCCGGCGCGTTGCAGACTATTTCGGCACCGCCGGCAAATGCTTGCCGGCGGTGCACTTTGTTCACCTTCAGGCGAGATTGCCGACGGCGGATTCGGCCGCCGTCCGCACCGCGCCGGAGCCAACCAGCCGGTCGGCCGCCTCCAGTTCCGGCGACAGGAACCGGTCGGTGCCCGGACCGGCGACGACGGTCCGCAGCGTTTCGAGGACAGCCGCCCCGGCAGGTCCCGGCGTCAACTGGCCGCCGGAAAGCTGGGTCCGCATGTCAATTGCCCGGGCCGACGTCACGAGTTCGATCGCAAGCACCCGGCGCAGGTTCTCCACGGCCTTGCGGAGCTTGCGGGCAGCGTGCCAGCCCATGGACACATGGTCCTCCTGCATGGCCGAGCTCGGGATCGAGTCCACGGACGCGGGAACCGCGAGCCGCTTGTTGTCCGAGACCAGCCCCGCCTGGGTGTACTGGGCGATCATGAGGCCGGAGTCCACGCCCGGATCCGCGGCAAGGAACGCCGGCAGGCCGTGCGAGCGGGCCGGGTCCAGCATCCGGTCCGTGCGCCGCTCGGCGATGGAGCTGAGGTCCGCGACGGCGATGGCCAGGTAATCGAGCACGTAGGCCACCGGGGCGCCGTGGAAGTTGCCGTTGGAGCTGACCCGGCCGTCGGGCAGGACCACTGGGTTGTCGATGGCGGCGGCGAGTTCACGGGAAGCCACCAGTTCGGCGTGGTCAACCGTGTCCCGGACGGCACCGGCAACCTGGGGTGCGCACCGCAGGGAGTAGGCGTCCTGGACGCGGGAATCGCCCACGCGGTGCGAGGCCACGATGGCCGAGCCGGAGAGGACCCGGAGCATGTTGTCGGCGCTGGCGGCCTGGCCGGGGTGCGGGCGGAGGGCGGCGTGCAGCTCAGGAAGGAATACCTGGTCCGTGCCCAGCAGCGCCTCGACGCTGAGCGCGGCGGTGATGTCCGCCGTCGTGAGCAGTTGCCGCAGGTCCGCGATGGCCATCAGGAGCATGCCCAGCATGCCCTCGGTGCCGTTGACCAGCGCCAGGCCCTCCTTCTCCGCCAGGGTCACCGGCTCGATGCCGTGCGCGGCGAGCAGTTCGGCAACGGTGCGCTGGCCGGCGCCGCCGTACAGTTCGCCGTCGGGACCGGTGGCTTCACCTTCGCCCATGAGGACCAGGGCGCAGTGGGACAGCGGTGCGAGGTCGCCGGAGCAGCCCAGCGAACCGAACTCGCGGACCACCGGGGTGATGCCGGCGTTGAGCACGTCCACCATGGTCTGCAGGACCACGGGCCGGACGCCGGTGCGGCCCGATGCCAGCGTCTTGGCGCGCAGGAACATGATGCCGCGGACCACTTCGCGTTCCACCGCGGGGCCCATGCCGGCGGCGTGGCTGCGGATCAGGGATTTCTGCAGCTGGGTGCGCAGCTCGCCGGGGATGTGGCGGTTGGCCAGCGCGCCGAAGCCGGTGGAGATGCCGTAGGCGGGCACGTCGCTGTGGGCCAGCCCGTCGATGTGCGCGCGGACTTTGGCGACGGCGTCCAGGGCTTCCTGGGAGATGGTCACCTTGGCGTCGTGCCGTGCGACGGCGACGACGTCCTCGGGCGTGGCGCCGCTGGCACCGAGGGTAACGGTGAGCGGTTCGTGGGTGGTGATGGTCATGGTTCCTACTTGCCTTCGTTCATGGGGATGCGGACTCCGCGTTCTTTGGCGACGTCGGCGGCGCGGTCGTAGCCGGCGTCGACGTGGCGGATGACGCCCATGCCGGGGTC
>NZ_JBHUSE010000026.1:0-68713 GCF_042674585.1 Arthrobacter sp. NPDC057013 | reverse complement strand
GTGATCGCATCGAACGCAGCCCACGAGCGCACCGCCCGGCCCGTGCCGCCATAGACCACCAGGTCATCAGGGCGTTCGGCCACCTCCGGATCCAGATTATTCATAAGCATGCGCAGCGGCGCCTCGGTCTGCCAGGACCTGGCAGTGAGCTCGGTGCCGCGGGCTGCTTTGACCGGGCGGGCACCGGTAGTGAAATCGGCTGTCATTTGCGTACTCCTAATATCTGCGCGGCCTAGGCCAGGTTCTTGGACTTGAGCCAGTCCTTGGCGATCTCTCCGACGTCCTCGAACTTCGCCGTGCGGCCGTTCATCTCGATCAGGTCTTCGGTGGTGAGCGCGGCCGAGACCTTGTCAAGGACCTCCTTGACTGTGTCCGTAGACTTCTTCGCGTTGATGACCGGGACGATGTTCTCGGAGAGGAACAGGTTCTTGTCGTCTTCCAACGCAACGAGGTTGTTGGCTGCCAGCGCCGGGTCGGTACTGAAGAGGTCGGCAACCTGTACCTGGCCGGAAAGGAGGGCATTCAGCGTCAGCGGACCGCCGGCGTCGAGCGCTGAGAATTCCTTGAAGTCCAGACCGTAGACGGACTTCAGACCGGCAACACCGTTAACGCGCGTCTTCCACTCCGGCGGCCCGCCCAGAACGAGCTCCTTGGCCGCAGGCTTGAGGTCGCTGGTGGACTTGAGGTTGTACTTGCCGGCAATGTCTTTCTTGACCGCCAGCACGTCCTTGTCCTGTGCCTTGGATGCCGTCAACTGGGTCAGTCCGGCAGGAACCTTCGCCTCCAGTTCCTTAGTGACTTCCTCCGAAGTTACTGCCTTGGTTTTCGGATCAAGGTACTGCAGGAGCGCACCGCCATATTCGGGCATAAGGTCGATCGAGCCGTCCTTGAGTGCGGGTATCGTCACCTCGCGGCTGCCGATGCTGGGCTTTTCCGTCACCTGGACACCCTTGGCCTTGAGGGCTTCCGCGTAGATCTTGGCGATCAGCTGGCTTTCCGGGAAGTCCGCAGAGCCCACGATGATGCTGTCGCCCGAGCCTGCGGCCTGGGTGTTGGACGTGCTCATGGGATCCCCGCCGCAGGCGCTGAGGGTAAGGGCGGCCACAGCCGCGAGGGTTAAACCGGTCAAGTACTTTTTCATGTCAATGCTCTCTGGGAGGGCTGGCGCACGGCAGGCGGCGGCCAGCTAGGGTGGGCTTAATGCCGGGTTGAGGCAATGCCGGAACGGTTCAGGCCGTGACGGGGGCTGCCGGGGCCTCCGCCGCCAAGGCCGGCGGGGCGGTCTTGAGGGTCCGCCGGGTTAGCCCTGGTGAGACGATCCGGCGGGTGATGAAGGCCAGCAGTTGGTCGAAGAAGAGGGCCATGAGGGCTACGAGCACGGCGCCGGCCACCATCTGGCCGTAATCGTTCTGCGCCTTGCCGTCGATCAGCAGCCGGCCGAGGCCGCCGAGCGAAATGTATGCCGCGATGGTCGCCGTCGAGATGATCTGCAGCAGTGCGCTGCGGACGCCGGACAGCACCAGCGGGAGGGAGCAGGGGAGCTGGATATCCGTCAGGATCTTCATGGTACGGAAGCCCATGCCTTTGGCGGCGTCGACGGCGGCGGCATCCACTGCCCGGATTCCGGCGTAGGTGTTGGTCAGGATCGGCGGCACGGCGAGCAGCACCAGGACGATGAGGCTCGGGAGGATGTAACCCATCTTGGACGGGAAGGCCGGGGAGATTAGAAGGACCAGCAGAATCAGCAGGCCCACGCTGGGAAGGGCGCGCAGGGCGTTGGCCAAGCCGGCAATCATGAAGACGCCCTTACCAGTGACGCCGATGTAGACGCCAAGTGGAACGGCGATAATGGCCGCTATCGCAAGGGCGGTGAGCGAGTACAGGAGGTGCTCGCCGATCAGGCTGGGAATGCCGTCCGCACCGGTCCAGTGCGCGGGGTCGAACAAGTAGGTCACGATGCCACCACCTTGGGGGTCCACGGTGTCAGCCACCGGTTCAGAAGAATGATCAGGCCGTCCAGGACCATGGCCAGGACCACGCAGAGGACGATGCCGGCAATGATCGGAGTGAAGAACCGCAGCTGGAAGCCCTGGGTGAAGAGGGAACCGAGCTGCGGAATGCCCAGCAGCGCCGCCACGGACACGAGGCTGACGTTGGAAACGGCGGCGACGCGGAGGCCTGCCGAGATGACCGGGACGCCCACGGGGAGTTCCACTTTCAGGAGGCTCTGATAGCCGCGGTAACCCATTGCCTTCGCCGCCTGGACGGTGTCCTCCGGAACCGATTCCAGGGCGTCGGCCACGACGCGGACCAGCAGGGCCACCGTGTAGATGGTCAGTGCGGCCACGATATTGAGCGGGTCGAGGATTTTGGTACCCAGCACCAGCGGCAGCAACACGAACAGTGCGAGGGAGGGGACGGTGTAGAGCAGGCCTGCCACGCCCACCAGCAGGGGATAGATGCGGCGGCTGCGGTGCGCCCACCAGCCTAGGGGAAGAGCAATCAGCAGGCCCAGGACGAGCGGGGTGACAGCCAGCAACACGTGCCAGCCGAGCAGGAAGACAATATTGTCGAACTGGCGGCCCAGCCATTCAACGTTCATCGGGCCGTCTCCAGGTGAGGTTCGGCCTCGATGGCCCGGATGATGTCAGTGGCGGTGACCGTGCCGATGAGCTCACCATGGTCGTTGACGACGACGCCGCGGCGGCTGGGAGAGGACAGTGCAGCGTCGAGCAGTTGGCGCATGGTTCCGGAGGCGGACGCTGACGTCCCGCTGAGGTTCAGGTGTTCTGTCTTCAGCTCACTGCCGATCAGCTCGGGCTGTGCCCAGCCCAGCGGCTTGCGCGTGCCGTCGATGACCAGCACCCACGCCCCGGACGCCTTGGCCTGCGCCTCCGCAGCGGAGGCTCCGAGGTGCACCACGGGTTCTTCGCTGACCGAGACAGTGCCGGCGGCATTGGCGAAGCCAAGGGAACGGTATCCGCGGTCCCGGCCAACGAAATCGGCAACGAATTCATCGGCGGGGGCGGTCAGGAGCTCCGAGGGCGTCGCCATCTGGGCGAGCTTTCCGCCGACGCGCATTACGGCCACCTGGTCGCCCAGCTTGAGGGCCTCGTCGATGTCGTGGGTGACCATGATGATGGTCTTGCCGATTTCGCGCTGCAGACGGAGGAACTCGTCCTGAAGCTGCGAGCGGACCACCGGGTCCACGGCACTGAATGGTTCATCCATCAGCATGAAAGCCGGATCCGAGGCCAGCGCGCGGGCTACTCCAACGCGCTGCTGCTGGCCGCCTGAGAGCTGCCAGGGGTAGCGGCTGGCGAAGTTCGCGGGCAGGCCCACCCGCTCCATCAGTTCGAGGGCTTTCGTGCGGGCCTTTTGCCTGCTCTCTCCGAGCAGCACCGGCATGGTTGCCACGTTGTCCACGATGGTGCGGTGGGGAAACAGGCCGGCGTGCTGGATGACATAACCGATTCGGCGGCGGAGCAAGGCTGCATCCATGCCGGAAGTGGGCTGGTCGTCCAGGTAGATGGTTCCGCTGGTCGGTTCGATCAGGCGGTTAATCATCCGCAGGGAGGTGGTCTTGCCGCAGCCGGAAGGACCGACCAGGATTGTCAGTTTCCCGGTGGGCGCTTCAAGGTTCAGCCCATCGACGGCGACAGTTCCGTCAGGATAGGCCTTGGTGACGTTTTCAAACTTGATCATTTCTCTTCCATGCTTTCCTGGGGCATTTCATGGTTTCCGGAGGGCTCAGTGAGGATGTTGCCTGCGACTTTCACCAGCTCCTCGCCAACTCTCAAAGCCTTGGCCTCGTCCAGCCGGTAGCTGGGCACGACAATGCTCAACGCGGCAACGGTGCGGCCGCCGATCACGATGGGAGCGGCAACGGCGGTGATGTCGTCTTCCACGCCGCTTCGCACAATGGCGAAACCACGCTCGGGCTGGTGGCCGTTCAGGACCTGGCCGGCGGCAGATCCATCAAGCGGTATGCTCCGACCGACCCAGCTGGCATGCCGGACTGAACGGGTACCTTCGACGATTGCTATATAGATTCCGGTGTCCCCAGGACCGGGAATGCTTAGATAGCAGGACTCGCCCGTTTCGGCCACCAGCCGCTTCATGTGCGGGGTGCAGAGCGAGACCAGTGATTCCTGGCTCAATGCCAGCGCACCCAGTTGGATGACACTGGCGCCGGGGCGGAAGTTCCCGCCCGGGTCCCTTGATACGAAGCCGCTGCCCTCCAGCGTCCGGAGGAGTCGAAGGGCCGTGCTGGCGGACAGATCGACGACGCGTGCAGCATCGCTCAGCGAGATGGAGCCGTCAGTACACACCGCACTTAGCAGGGCCAGGGCCCGCTCCACCGTCCGTGTCGAAGAATCTGCTGCCACTGCCTGACTCGCTTTCAAGTGGTTCGAATCACTATCTCTTGCCACCAAGTAAAAACCTACTTTCATGTGATGGCAACACCTAGAGGAAAAATTACGGCGGTTTCCGACCAGGCGGGGAAGTGTTACGCCGTGTGCAAACAGCGCGTTTCCGAGGTGTTGCGTGCCTGTTGACTGTGCCCGGGCCATCTCCGAGACTGTTGTCATCTAGTGGAATCTGGTTTTTACTTAGTGGCAGTTCCTATTACGGAGGTTCATTTTGGAAACCGTCAATCAGCTCCTTGATTCGATTAAGGACGTGGGCCGGGACGCGGTTCGCGGGGGCTATTCCCGGGCGGTCTATACGGCTGCCGAACTCGACCTCAGGGCCTGGTTCACCGAACAGGCCCACCAGCGTGGCCTTGCCGTGGAGACGGACCGCAACGGCATCATCTGGGCGTGGTGGGGCAAGCCCCAGGACGGCGCCCTGGTCACGGGCAGCCACCTCGATTCCGTGCCGGGAGGAGGGGCCTTTGACGGCCCTCTCGGCGTCGCCTCGGCACTGGCCGCCGTCGACGTCCTGAAGATGCGCGGGACTGTGCCGGCGCGGTCATTGGCCATCACGGTGTTCCCCGAAGAAGAAGGCTCCCGGTTCGGAGTGGCCTGCCTTGGCTCCCGGCTCCTCGCAGGCGCCATCGACACCGACAAAGCCCGGAACCTTCGTGACGGCGACGGCAACACGTTTGCGGACGTGGCGCTGGCCAACGGCCTTGACCCCCGGCATGTGGGCGCTGATGCCCAGGCCCTCGCACGGATTGGCGATTTCGTGGAACTCCACGTCGAGCAGGGCAAGGGGCTCGGGCAACACGGACCGGCCATCGCCGTCGGAAGTTCCATACTCGGGCACGGGCGCTGGAAGCTGAGCATCAGCGGCCAGGGCAACCACGCCGGTACCACCCTGATGGCGGACCGTGCGGACCCGATGGTCGCAGCGGCACAGATCATCGTTGCTGTCCGCGATACCGCTGCCGCACAGCCTGACGCTCGTGCCACTGTCGGACGCCTGATCCCGGTGCCGGGCGGAACCAACGTCATTGCCTCCCGGGTGGACATGTGGCTGGACGTCCGCCATCCCGACGACGCCGTCACCGCAGCGCTGATCGAATCCGTCTACGGCACCGCCCGGCACATTGCGGCCGGTGAAGGATGCTCTGTCTCCCTTACCGAGGAGTCCTACAGCGACACGGTGCATTTCGACTCCGGACTGAGCCGGCGAATCAGTGAGATCCTCCCCGCTGCACCCGTGCTCGCTACCGGCGCCGGCCATGACGCGGGAGTGCTCTCCGCGCATGTACCGTCCGCGATGTTGTTTGTCCGCAATCCCAGCGGCATATCACACTCCCCGGAAGAGTACGTTGCCGACGAGGACGCCAGCGCAGGTGCCGTGGCCCTGGCGGATGTTCTGGAGGGGCTGCTGTGAACGGGTTTTGGTGCGAGGAAGCATTGATAGAGGCCGACGGCGGGCCCACGGTCGCCACCGGCGTGCGGCTGGAAACGCAGGACGGGCGGATTGCCGGCCTGACTGTCGGCGTCACTGCCGAACCGGGAGACCAGGTGCTTAAAGGCGTGGTCTTTCCGGCCGCCGCCAACGCCCATTCGCACGCCTTCCACAGGATCCTCCGCGGCCGCACACATGACGGGCGCGGCGACTTCTGGGTCTGGCGGGAGCAGATGTACCGCAGCGCCGGCGAACTGACCCCGGAAAAGTACGAAAAGCTCGCCACCGCGGTGTTCGCGGAAATGGTGGTGGCTGGCTTCAGCAGCGTCGCGGAGTTCCATTACGTTCACCATCAGCCGGACGGCCGCCCGTATGCCGGGAAGCATGGGATGGAACTGGCGGTTGCCCGGGCAGCCATGGCGGCCGGCATCAGGCTGACTCTGCTGGACACCCTCTATCTGGCCGGCGGAATCGGAGCCGGCGGCGCTGCCGCGCCGCTCAGCGAAGAACAGGTCCGCTTCGGCGACGCCGGCGCCCACGGCTGGCTGGAACGGCTCGGCGCGCTTCGAGCCGAAGTGAGCGGCGCTTTTCCCCCGGAGATGGTCAGCGTGGGAGCCGCCCTGCACTCAGTGCGGGGCGTTCCCGAGCAGGATCTCAAGATTGTCGCCGACCATCTCCCTGCCGACATTCCGCTTCATATCCACCTCAGCGAACAGCCCGCGGAGAACGATGCCTGCCGGAAGGCGTACGGGGTCACCCCGGCAGGTCTGTTGGCGCGGCACGGCCTGCTCACCCGGCGACTGTCCGCAGTCCATGCCACGCACCTCACCCCTGAGGACATCCGGCTGCTTGGCGAGGCGGGTTCCACGGTGGTGATGTGCCCTACTACTGAGGCAGATCTCGCAGACGGCATCGGGCCCGCCCGGGCCTTGTCCGACGCCGGGGTGACCATTTCGCTCGGAACGGATCAGCACGCCGTGATCGACCCTTGGATCGAGATGCGCGCTCTGGAACATGGCGAACGGCTCGGTTCCGGCCAGCGCGGCAGGTTCACACCGGGGGAGCTGCTGGCCGCCGCCACAGACGGGGCTGCGGCCGCCATGGCCACTCCTGTCATGCCGGCGGCCCTCAGGACCGGCGCCGTGTGTGACCTGATGGCCGTGGCGCCTGATTCGGTTCGGACTGCAGGATCGGTGGCGCAGCAGTTCGCGTTCAGCGCGACGGCGAGCGACGTCACCGACGTCGTAATAGCCGGTGAACTCGTGGCGTCAGACGGCGTGCACCGGCGCCTCGGAAAGCCCGGGAGCCTCCTTGCGGAAGCACTGAAGGAGTTCTCCTGATCCAGTGCCAGGCAGGGCCTCCATAACAGCTGGTGGGGACTTGCCTCCGGGTAAGCACCTGGACCCCGGGCACGTGGAGGGCCAACCCTGCCGGGCCTGCCGGTCGGGGACTGCCCTGTCCACCACGTCTACACCGGGGCTGTGACGGATCTTCCGACGATCCCGGCGAGCTCGCAGCGGACGCCGGGGGCAAGTCCGGCATGGATCGCGAACCCGCGCAGTGACGTTGGACTCGTATCCTCCGTCATAGGAATGACAGTGGCCCCAAGGGCCTTGTTCCAAGCGGGCTCCGACCATCGGCTGCCCCGTGAAAGGACCACTTTGCCTACTGCTTTTATCCCGTTCACCATGTGCGCCACAGTCCGCGACAACCATGCGCGCTCCTTCCGCACCGACTTGGAACGCCTCACCTCCAGCCACCGCGGCTGGGCCCCGTTGGACGTGGTCAAGTCGACCAACACCAAGGCATTTCTCCGCGGGGCGGTCCCGCAAAGCGATCACACCGCGACCGACGCGAGTCTTGCCCGCTACCTCCAGGACCGCCTCGTCGCCGATAAGGACATCCACCTGGATCTTGTGGTCAGCATTCAGCGGTAACTGAAAGCCGCGACGGCTGGGGCAGCGCTGCCGCGCGAGCTAATGCCCCCGCTTACTGTCCGCCCCGCTGTCACGAGCCCGGAAGGGCATCCGGATTCCCCCGACGATCGGGCGAATCAGCGTTGACGCGGCCCGCGATTTCGGTTGAGGAGCTGCCTGGGTGGGGATGGCCCAGGGCCGTGGAGCCTGATGCAGGGAAGAGACCGAGCCGACGGACCACCTCGGCGGCCTCCTCCGCAGGGGTCCGGCCGACGTCCACGACAATGGTGTTCTCATCAGGTCCGGGCGGCTCCAGCGTCGCGATCTGTGAATCCAGGAGCGTGGCCGGCATGTAGTGATCCATGCGCGCCGTGAGACGGCGGGCGATCTGTTCCTTGGAGCCGGACAGGTGAACGAAAACGACGTTCTTTTGGCGGAGGCGGTCCCGGTAGATTCTCTTCAGCGCTGAGCACGTGATGATGCCCGGTATCCCGGCCATGGTGTGCTCGATGATCCAGGACGCGATGGTGTCGAGCCAGGGCCAGCGGTCCTCGTCTGTCAGCGGCACGCCGGAGGCCATTTTCGCGACATTTTCCGCCGGGTGCAGGTCGTCCCCCTCTTCGAGGTCCCAGCCCAGCTGGCCGGCAAGTATGCCCGCGACGGTGGATTTGCCGGATCCGGATACACCCATGATCACGAGGACAGGCTGTTGAACCGACGATGGGACCGGTGCGGCTCCGGGCTGGGTCATGCGATCACCAGGGCCAGGATCAGGACCAGCCCGAAGCCGACGACGGAGATGAGCGTCTCCATGACGGACCAGGTTTTGAACGTCTCCCCAACCGTCAGGCCGAACAGTTCTTTGACCAACCAGAAGCCTGCATCGTTCACATGGGAAAGGAAGAGCGAACCGGCGCCTACGGCAAGGACCAGCAGACCTGCGTTGCCTGGAGAGAGGGAGCTGGCGAGGGGCGCCACGATGCCGGCCGCGGTCACCGTAGCCACCGTAGCGGAGCCGGTGGCCAAACGTATCGCGACGGCGATCAGGTAGCCCAGAACAAGCACGGAGATGTTGGCACCCGTGGCCCACTTGGCCACGGCATCGCCCACGCCCGCGCCGATGAGTGTCTGCTTGAATCCTCCGCCGGCGCCGACTATAAGGATCACTGCCGCGATGGGGCCTACTGAAGCGCCGACCTTGTTGCCGATTTTTCCGCCGTTGAATCCGACGGCGTAGCCGAACGTCACGATGGCCAGCAGTACGGCCAGGGTCATGGCCACCAGCGGTTCGCCGATGAAGTCGAAGAAGACCCGGACACCGCTGGGGTTCTTGGCGTCCGGATCAACGATGTCGACGATGGCTTTGAGGAGCATCAGCACGACCGGGAAGACGATGGTCAGCAGCGTGACGAGAAAGGTGGGTTGGCGCTTCGCGTCGGGATCCGCCTGGGTGTGCTCGGTGTCGACGCCGCCGGCAAGCTTGGGGGCGTCCACTGGCACCCAGCGGGCGGCCAGAGTGGAAAACAGCGGCCCGCAAATGATGACGGTCGGAATGGCCACCAGCAGACCGAGCGCCAGGGTGATGCCGAGCGGCGCGTTCAGGCTGGCGATGGCGACAAGCGGCCCCGGATGCGGCGGGACCAGCCCGTGCAGGACTGACAGGCCGGCGAGGGCGGGAATCGCCACCCGCATGAGCCTCCCGCCGGAGCGCAGGGCGACCAGGACGATGACGGGCAGCAGCAGCACGAGGCCGATTTCGAAGAACATCGGCAGGCCTATGATCACGGCGACGAGCGCCATGGCCCAGGGGAGCAGCCTCGGGGAGACCTTGCCGAGCAGCGTGTCCACAACGCGGTTTGCGCCGCCGGAATCAGCGAGCAATTTCCCCAGCATGGCACCCAGCGCGATCAGCAGGCCGACTTCTTTGAGCGTGGCCCCCACGCCGTCCTCGAAGTTGCTGATGACCTTGCCGAACTCAACGCCGGACGCCAGGCCAACAAACGCAGACCCGAGGACGAGCGAGAGGAACGGGTGGAGCTTGATCTTAACGATCAGGACCACGATCAGCGCGATGCCTATCGCGGCCACCACCACCAGCTGGGTGTCATGGCCGTTCCACGGCTCCACTGCGGCCGGAAGCAGAAGGGGTTCCATGCGTGTCCTCGATATTGAACGGCGGCTGGCACCCTCATGCTAGTCCCCGCCCTGCAGACATGCGACGACCAACACTGAAGACCAGAACGGCTCCAACAGGGGGGCGGCGATCACGGCCGGTGTAAGCCCTGGCTAGGAATCGTTCCGCCACAGCGACAATGGCACCACGCTGCGGCTGCATCCTGATTCATCCAGGACGTGGCCCAGGCGCTTAAAAGTCCTGACAACAGCCTGGCGGGAGATGACAGTGCTGCCGGGAGCCCGCTCCGACAGTTCGCGTTCGTAGGCCTGGACTTCAAGGTAATTGCGGACCCACAGGGTGACCAGCAGGTTCTGCGCGCCGAGGACTTGGGCGCTGAGCCGGCAGTTGCCCAAAGCGGCGAAGTAGCGTCCGACGTCATCAATGTATTGGGCCGGGACGTTCAGGATGAGCGTGACTTCCCGGAGGCCCTGCTGGGCAGAAGTTGACGTGTCGCACCGAAGCGCTATGTAGCCCGTCGCGAGGAACCGTTCTACCCGCCGTCGGGCTGTTTGCGGTGAGACGCCGCAGGCGGCACCCAGCTCCGCCCAGCTGGCGCGGCCATCCCTGGTGAGTTCGTCCAGCAGTGCCGCATCTATCCGGTCCGGCGCGAAGGCCGGCTGCTCGCGCAGGGGTTCCGCGGATACGAGGCGGGCGCGTGCGGGTTCGAGAGTCCCGCTGCGCCATTCCGAGGCTTGCCGATACAGCTTGGTGACGAAAACGACCTCGCGGTGCGTGACGCCGGGCAGTCCCGGGAAGGAGCCCGTGACGATGTCCATCAGCTCGTCGTGGCTGGACGCGAAGCAGTCCACGAAAAGGTCGTGTGAGCCGGTGACAAGGGAGACGGTGCCGAACGCGGCTTCCGAGCACAGGCGTTCGATGAGTGCCTCACTGTCGCGGGGCGTTGAGGAGAGGTGGATGAACGCCGACCAGCCTGCACTGAGGTAGCGCTGACCGGGAGCAGGCGTGATCCACGCCTGGCCCTGGTCGCTGAGGGCGTTCCATCGTCTTGCAACCGTTGGACCCGACAGGCCGAGGGCATCCGCAACGCGGCTCCATTCGGCCCGGGGGTTGATCTGCAGGGCATTTACGATTTCAAGATCCAACTCGGAGATCATGGCTGATTCATTCAATATCTCCCGCCTAACCGCAATTTAGAACATTTTCAGGGCCAGTTTAGACGGTCGCCATAACGTAATGACTTGCATCACCACCGGCGGGTCCCGCCCAAGACAGCACCCACGCACCGTAAGGAATCACATGGAAAGCAAGACGGCCCCTCCAGCTACGGCGGGCACAACACGCAGCACGATAATGGGCATGATCCTGGCGATGGCACTGATTGAGTCGCTCAGCGGGGTCACCCAGGGGTACCTGAATCCCATCCTGCCCGCGCTCGGGCCGGTCTTCGAGATTGACGACCCCACCATCAACGGCATCTTCCTCATCTCGAACGTCAGCTTTGCGGTCCTCACCCCGATCATTTCCCGGCTCGGCGACAGCTACGGATACCGCATGGTGCTCCGCTGGTCCATCGGCGTCGTAGCGGTTGGCGTGCTTCAAATGGCCCTGTGGCCGTCACTGTGGACAGTAACGCTGGGTGTCGTCATGCTCACCTGCGTCGTGGGCTTCATCCCGCTGATGATGGGAATCCTCCGGGTGAGCAGCCCTGCGCACACCCGCACGGGTGTGAGTGTCCTGATCGGCATGCTGATGATCATGGTGGGAGCCGGCGGACTTCTTGCCGGAATCGTCGGCGTCACCGACCCGACGCTCGGCTTCTGGGTGGCTGTCCCGTTCGCGGTGGCCGCCGTCGCCTGTTCGTTTGTAATGCCCGACGCCGGGATCCCGACTCGTGAGGGCATCGCCCTGGCACCGCTCCTGGCTTGCTCGCTCGGGCTGATTGGTTTTGTTGTTGCGCTCTCCATGGCGCCCGAGTGGGGTTGGCTCGACGGCCGGACCCTGGTGGCCGGAGTGGTAGGGCTCGCACTTCTGGCGTACTGGGCCAAACGCGATTCCAGCGCCACCGAAGGCCGGCGGTTCATGGATCTGCGGATGCTCGCCAACCCACGTATCCGCATCGTCTCGCTGGCTACCTTCTTCTTCGGCTTCGCTTCCATCAGCTACTTCGGCACCAATGGCATCTTCCTGCATGCCAACCCGGACAAGACCGGTTATGGCTTCGCCCTGAGCCCCGTGATGATCGCGATTGTTCTTGCTCTGGCTTCGGTTCTCTCTCTGGTCTCCTCGCTGCTGACCGCCAAGGCAATGAGGAAGTTCGGCGAACGCGCCACCCTGGTTTTCGCCGGCGTCCTGCTGGCGGCCGGCTTCCTGGTGATGGTGGCCGCCCACGACTCGCTTGCGGGCTACTTCGCGGGCTTCGCCATGTTCAACCTGAGCCTGGGCATGTACCAGGCGGGAACCCGCGCGCTGTCCGTTGAGGGCGTTCCTTTGGAGGAGACGTCGACCGCGGCCGGGCTCAACGAACTGGCTCTGTCCGTGGGTATCGCCGTAGGAGCGGCCGTCGTGAAGCTGGTCTCTTCAGCGTCTGTGGAGTCCGGGCACATCTCTGAAGCCGGGGTTTTCCTGATCTGGGGAACCTTGGCCACCGCAGCCCTGGTCGCCGCCGCCGCGGGTGCCCGCTACCCGAAACGGCAGACTACGGAGGCGCGTGCATGATGACTGGACCCAACAGCGGGACACGGGGAACCGCCGTCGAACACGTATCCCACGATGGCATCCAGGCGGCACTTGCTGCCGCGGTGGAGCGCTGGGAGGCGGAGGTCCTGGATTTGAGCCATGCCGTCCACGCAGACCCTGAGCTTGGCGGGCAGGAATTCCGTGCCACGAAGCGGGTGCGGCGGGTACTTCGGAAGGCCGGATTCTGCTTTGATGAGGTCCAGCCGGGACAACCCACGGCATTCAGCGCGCGCTTCGGAACCGGCGACCTTGTGGTGGCACTCTGTGTTGAATATGACGCACTGCCTGCTATCGGCCATGCATGCGGGCACAATGTGAACGCCGCCAGCGCTGTTGGGGCAGCGCTGGCGCTGGCGGCAGTGGCCGACGACCTAGGCATGACCGTCAAAGTGCTTGGAACCCCCGCCGAAGAGACCACGGGCGGCAAAGTGGACCTCATCCAGGAAGGGTTCTTCGAAGACGTGTCCCTGGCCATGATGGCCCACGCCGCGGCAACGGATGTGGTTGGTGGTACGTCGTTGGCCATGTGCATGTGGGATGTGCTGTTTGAAGGCCTGCCCTCCCATGCCGCCGCTGCTCCTTCGGACGGCGTCAATGCCTTGGATGGGCTGGTTGTCGCACAAACAGCCATCGCCTTGGCCCGGCAGCAGTTGCCCGCTGGTTCGATCGTTTCGCTGATCGTCACCGAAGGCGGCAGCGCAGTGAACGTCATCCCGGACCGGGCTCGGGCCAACATCGAAATGCGGGCTCCCGGCATCGAGAGCCTCGGCAGGATCCAGGACAAGGTGCGGCGGGCCCTTGAAGCGGGCGCCCATGCGAGCGGCAGCACGTTACAGATCACGCCGTACGGCAACGACTACGCCGAACTGCGTCAGGACGCATTCCTCTCGGAGGCCTACCGGGCAGCCATGACGTCACGGGGGAGGAGCGTTGCCTGTAGTGCCGATCCCGTCGCCTCCACAGACATGGGAAACGTGTCACAGATGGTGCCGAGCATCCATCCGATGATCGGCTACGACGTAAAGGGCAGCGCTCACCACACCGCAGAATTCGCCGGGTTCGGCGCCTCACCAGGGGCGGACAGGGCAGTCCTGGACGGTTCCTTCGGCCTGGCCGCAGCTGCATGCGCTGCTGCCTTGGACCCGGCGGAGAGGAACCGGTTGCTCCGCCAGACACGCGGGTGGCGTTTCGGGCCTGACTAACGGCTCGGTGCAAACACCCCGGGGTGCCGATCGTCCGCGTGCGACTGCCCGCTCCGGCCGGACGAGTAGTCCTACTCGGCGATGTCTTCCGCCCACAGGTCCGGATTGTTGTCCTGGAAGGTGCGCATCATGTCTACGCAGCGCTGATCGTCGAGGACCACCACCTCAACGCCGCGTGATCGCAGAAGGCCGAATTCGCCGTCGAACGTGCGGGCTTCACCCACCACGACGCGGGGGATTTTGAACTGGATGATGGTTCCGGTGCACATGGCACAGGGGGCGAGGGTGGTGTAGAGCGTGGTGTCCCGGTAGCTCGTCTGCCGGCCGGCTGCGCGAAGTGCGGACATTTCGCCGTGTGCGATTGGATCGCCGTTCTGGACTCGTTCGTTGTGCCCGCTCGCGATGATCAGGCCATTGCGGGCGAGCGCTGCTCCGATGGGGATGCCGCCTTCGCCCAGGCTCTTTTGTGCCGCCTGGTAGGCGGCTTCGAAGGCTGGATCGGCGGCTGGGTGCTCTTCGCGGCTCATGCGGTCATCTTATGCGGCCATGGTGAAGTCTGGAGCCTTTGACGTTGCCCCCAATATGACATGGTCTCACCCATTATTGTCCGCCAGTGGGATCAACGAAGTTGGCGCCGGACCCAACGTCCGGCGCCAACCATGTCCCATCCCGGCGGACTATTTGTCCGCCACCCGCCACTAACCGATCGGCGTGGGCGGCTGCTCGCCACGGAGCACGGCGAGCGTGTTGTCGGCGGCAAGCACTGCCATGGCGGTGCGCGTCTCTACGGTTGCCGAACCGAGGTGCGGCACGAGTGTCACATTCTCCAGGTCCAGCAACTCGGGGTGGACCTTGGGCTCGTGCTCGAAGACGTCCAGCCCGGCGCCGGCGATGACGCCCTCGCGCAGCGCGGCGGCGAGCGCCGCTTCGTCAACGATGGGTCCGCGTGCGGTGTTGACGAGGTACGTGGAGCTCTTCATCGCTGAAAGCTGTTCCGCGCCGATCAGATGGTGCGTGGCAGGCCCGTAGGGGCAGTGCAGCGAAATGACGTCGGAGACAGTCAGCAATTCGTCGAGGTCGACCCGCCGGGCGCCCAGCTCCGCGGCGACGGCGGGGTCGATCTCGCTGCGTGACTGGTAAACGATGTCCATGCCGAAGGCCTTGGCCCGGCGGGCCGTCGCCTGGCCGATGCCGCCCATGCCGACGACACCGAGGGTCTTGCCCTGCAGGCTGCTGCCGAGCAGGAAGAACATGCCCCACTTCCACGGCTGGCCGGCGCGGATGAGGCGTTCGCCCTCACCGAGCCGGCGGGTGGCCATGAGGATGAGGCCGAACGCGATATCGGCCGTCGCCTCGGTGAGGACACCGGGTGTATTGGTGGCGACGATACCCCGTGCGGTGCAGGCCGGCACGTTGATGTTGTCGTAGCCGACGGCGACGTTGGAGACTACCTTGAGCTGCGGGCCCGCGGCGTCGAGCAGTTCGGCGTCGATGCGTTCGGTGAGCAGGCTGACGATGGCGTCTGCCCCTGCGACGCGGCGCAGGAGCTCTTCGCGGCTGATCGACTCATTGCCGGTCCAGGTGTCGACCTCGTGCTCGGCGCGAAGCTGTTCGAGGGCGGCGTCAGGAATGCGTCCTGTGACGACGACGCGGCTCATGCGGTTACGATCCATTCGCGCAGGCGTCCGAGGCCCTCGCGGATGTCTGCGGCCTCGATGCCCGAGTAGGCGAGCCGGATGTACTGCCGGTCCTCACCGGGCAGTCGCCGGCCGAAGTGCTCGCGGGTGCAGAAGGAGACGCCGGTCTTGTACAGGGCGTCGGAGGCGAAGTCGCCGACTGCGGTGTAACCCATACGCTCCATGACTTCGGTGACGTCGGGGAACAGGTAGAACGTCGACTGCGGCACGGCGACGTGCATGCCAGGGATGGAATTGACGAGCTCGCACGCGGTGTCGCGGCGCGTCTGCAGGGTGTCAAGCATCTGCTGCACAGAGTCCTGGGGGCCACGGAGCGCTTCGACGCCGGCCCACTGCACGTAGTGCGTGGTGCAGGACTCGTCGTTCGTGTTGAGAGTGCTGAGCACCTGGGCGATCTCACGCGGGGCGACAGCGCAGCCGAGGCGTGAGCCGGTCATGGCGAACTTCTTGCTGAACGTGTAAAGGATGACCGTACGCTCGGCCATGCCCGGGATCGATGTGATCGAGCTCGAGACACCCTCATAGCGGGTCTCAAAGTAGGCCTCGTCGGAGAGTACCCAGAGGTCGTGTTCGATCGCGAGCTGTGCGATGGCCTCGCGTTCAGCGGCCGTCGACTCGGCGGAAATGGGGTTCTGCAGGTCGTTGTATATGATGGCGACCGTGTTCGGGGTGATCGAGGCGCGGATCTGCTCAAGGTCGATCGCGAAGCCCGTGCTCGTGGGCACATAGCGGTACGGCACTGCCGTTCCGCCGAGGTACTCGATCTGCGATTCATAGATCGGGAAGCCGGGGTTGGGGTAAAGCACTTCCTGGCCGGGGTTCATGACAGCCTGCAGGAACTTCGTGATGACGGGCTTGCCGCCGGTCATCACCACCACGTTCTCGGGGGAGAACCCGATGCCACGGCGCGAGCCGATATCGTCGGCAAGGGCTTCCCGCAGCTGCGGGATGCCGGGGCCGGGGCAATAACCGGTGTAGCCGTCAGCGATCGCCCGGTTCATCGCCTCAACGATGTTCGGGGCGGTGGGGATGTTGATATCGCCGAGATGGAAGGGGTACACCAGGTTCCCCTTGGCCTTCCAGGCGGCGGCGGCTTGCGCGACGCTGAAGGCGGTCTCGGTGCCTAGGCGTTCAAGCCGGTGCGCGAGTTGCTGCATATTCCACTCCTCATCGAGTTGGCGGTCGATCTTCTGTTGACCACACCTAGTATAGGACTAATATATTAGAACGCGGAAGTTGATCGGCAAATGAAATTTCAGAAGTTTCTGCCAGCATCGCTGCCTTGAGTCCAGTCTTGAGGCGGTCAGCAGTGCCTTTGAAGCCACGCAGTTGTGGGCCGGGCCGCCTACTTCGAGTCTTGCCCGACCTCAGCCGGGGTCCATCCCAGAGCAGGACCCAGATTGCCGGCGATGTCGGTAAGGATCTGGACGTAGTCCTCGTGGTCGAAGCTGAAGGGCAGCGCAAAGGCCACCTCGTCGACTTCCTGGAACCCCGCGTGCGCGTACAGTTGTTCGGCGATTTCATCGCTGGTGCCGATGAGATCCGGGGCGAACAACATGCCCTTTGGCCCCTGCGGCGACCGCGTACGGGGAGTGCGTTCGTCGACGTACCGCTGGTACTTCTCCCGCTGAACCGGCGACGCTGAATCGGTCGGGATTACCACCAACCCCTGCGAGACGCGGGCCGGTCCATGTGCTTGGGAGGAGGTCGCGGCGGCTTTCCGGAAGTCACGAATCTGCGATTGCTGAATCCGGGCAAAGTCCGGTTCCTGATCCGTCTCGGGAAAGACCACACTGCTGGAGAGCAGATTAAAGCCGTTCGCCCCGGCCCAGACGGCCGACTTCCTGCTGGCCGCTCCGTACCAGAGGCGGTCCCGCAGCCCGGGGGAGTGCGGCTCGACCCGGTTGGAGTATTCCTCGACCACGCCCTGCCTGCCGGAAAATTCCCGCACCGGTTCCCCTGCGACCAGGCGGGCGAGCCGGGCCACGCGCGCGTAGCCGAAGTCCTCCAACTCTGAGGAATCCGGGTACAGCTCATGCTTGACTGTGCCGTAGTGCATCGGCTCGCCCACGCTCAGCCCAGGGTTGATGCGTCCTCCGGCGAGCAGATCCACGGTGGCCAGGTCCTCGGCCAGGCGCAATGGGTTTTCCCAGCCCAACGGGGTCACAGCGGTTCCAAGCTCAATCCGTGAGGTGCGCTGGCTGGCGGCGGCCATCACCGCGATGGGGGAGGAGATGCCGAACTGCAGGTGGCGGTGGCGAAGCCACGCGCTGTCGAAGCCGAACTGCTCGCCAAGTTCTATGATCCGCAATGTGGATTCATGGCCCGAGGCGGGATCCGCAGGGTTGAACAAGCCAATGGTGAGGAACCCAAGCTTGCGTAGGGGGCGTGACGTGTCGGGCATGGCTTCCTTCGGGTTCGGTACGGCTGATCCCCAGACTATGCGCCCGGACCCGGCAGTTCTTGTGACAATGGAGGAGGTTACCCTTCGTGTCATTCCACACGGTTTCAAACCTTTGGGATGCCACTGCTGATACGCGAGGGCATCATTTCCGTCCCCCCTTGGGTACGGTATCCCCATGGCAGCATCCGAGAAGCGACAAGAGTCCGGCACACTGCTGACGGTTATCATCGCCTTTACGGCGAATGCGCTTGTTGCCGCCGCCAAGTCGGTGGCAGCCGTCCTCACGGGATCTGCCTCTGTGACCGCAGAAGCCGCGCACTCCTGGGCCGACACCGGCAACCAGGTGTTCCTCTTCCTGGCCGAACGCCGATCCCGGCGCCCGCGGGACAAGAGCCATCCGATGGGGTACGGGCGGGAAGCCTATGTCTGGTCGATGTTCGCCGCCTTCGGGCTTTTCACCGCAGGGGCGGTGGTGTCCATCCTGCACGGCATCCAGCAGATCATCGAACCGGAGCCCGCGTCCGACTTCCTCGTGGCGTACGTGGTCCTGGCGGTTGCTTTTGTCCTCGAAGGAGTTTCGTTTGTCCAGGCTTTCCGCCAGACCAGGGCTGCAGCCCGTGAGCTGGACCGGAACACGCTGAAGCAGGTCCTGATCAGCTCCGATCCCACCCTCCGGGCCGTATTTGCGGAGGATGCTGCCGCGCTCGTTGGCCTGGTGGTCGCATTTGCGGGCGTGTTCCTGCACCAGGTCACAGGATCGGCCCTGCCGGACGCCGTGGGCTCGATAATCGTCGGCGTTCTGCTGGCGGTTGTTGCGGTTGTGCTGATCGACCGCAACCGGCGGTTCCTGGTGGGCCAGGGCGTAACCCCGGACATCGAACAATCCATGGCCCGGCGGATCCTCGAACACCGGGACATTGCCCGGCTCACCTACCTCCACCTGGAGTTTGTCGGCCCGCGCAAGCTGTACCTTGTCGCGGCCGTGGACCTGCAGGGCGACCACCCGGAACACGAGGTAGCCGTGGCCCTGCGCAGGATTGAGCGCGAGCTGGAAGACCACGAGACCGTGGAGGAAGCCGTTCTGACACTCGCGACTCCGGACGAAACCGCCTTGCGCTTCTAGGACGCCGTTTGTTGATGACGAGGGCCGTGAAGCAAGCCCCGGCCAAAGAGCCATGACCGCAAAGATGAGGAGGCGCGCGGCCGTCCGCGAGGATGCAATCGCGTGCTATGCTCCCCACAATTCCACTCGAACGGATGCCAGTCGCAGCCACTGAGGAGGTTCGCTTTGCCGGACACCACCTGCCACATGTCCATCTCACTGGACGGCTTCGTCGCCGGGGCCGACCAAAGCCGCGATAACCCCCTTGGCAAGCGGGGGATGGAGTTGCACGGCTGGCACATCGGTGACCCGCGAGCCAACGATGCCGACAGGGTTGCGAACGGGTGGCTCATGCGCCCGCGGGGCGCTTATGTGATGGGTAGGAACATGTTCGGCCCGATCCGCGGGGAGTGGGATGAGGAGTGGACCGGTTGGTGGGGTCCCGAACCGCCTTATCACGCGCCGGTGTTCGTGCTCACCCACCACGAGCATGACCCGATCCAGATGGACGGCGGAACGACCTTTCACTTCGTCACCGGGGGCTTCGACGCTGCCTACGCAGCGGCATGCCAGGCTGCCGGGGACAAGGGTGTGGACATCGCCGGCGGTGCCTCCACTGTCCGGCAGGCACTGATCGCCGGCGTGATCGATGAACTCACCCTCGACATCGCACCGGTCCTGCTCGGTTCGGGCGAGCGCATTTTCGATGGCGTTGAATCCTTCGGCTTCGAACCCGCCGAGGTGCTGCACTCCCCGCTGTCCACCCACATCCGCTATCGCCGCGTCAGGTAGCTCCAGAGCCTGATCAGAACGCCCCGACGAGGGCGGCAAATTGTGCTGCCAGGGAAAGCTGTTCGCTGCTGCGCGGGTTAAAGAGGGCGGGCCCGCTGCTGTTCTTGGCCTCGGCTTCGGTCATCCGCTGTCCGTCCAACGACTCGTACGGTTCGTTGTCGGAGTACACCAGACGGTGAAGGCCGGTCATCCTGAATTCTTCGATGCACGACGAGCAAATGGGCAAGTCCCGGATGTGGGCGTGATTCGGATTCGTCCAGCAGATGTCGCAGTAGATTGTTTCTTCAGGCATTCGGTTCCTAACTGTCAGTTGATGCGGGACCTCACATGCACCATGTGTCCGGCGCCGGGAGCGCAAGTGGCCACGGGCCCGTGCCACGGTTCGCACCCCTGGGCACCACCGTTCGGCTGCCCAGAGGTTCGGGTGTCGGACCGGCGGGCAGAACTCAAGCAAGGCGGGCGGTCGCCAAGACCGATCAGAAGTTGATCCGGGAGTTGCCCCGTTGCGTACTGTGCGCAGGCGTGTGGCGGACGTTCGACAGGGCCGTCGTCGGGTTTAACTGCTGTCCTCAATTTTGCCAGTCCACCACGTCAGAGTCGGCACAGAGGCCGTGTGAGATTCGCCATTGGGCGGCCTGTTGCGACCCCGGCTCCGAGTGACACGGGATTCCGGTACCGCCGGTGGTTTCCACGGGCTGCTGAGCTGGTCAACGACTGACTCTTCCAGAATCACGACGGCGGCGGGTCACCCGGGAATTCCGGAAAACCTTGGGCGATCCGTTGCAGGTGCGAGGCACGGGAGCAGAACGGCTCCGGTCCGGCGGCGGCACAAAGCAGCGCCACGGAGGTTTTCCGCGGCGCCTGTTTGTTCATGATGGCCTGGCGTTATCAGCTGCTCGGCTGCATTCGCTTGCGTTCCGAAATGTGCTCCACCAGTTCGCCCACACGGTCTTCCGAGTAATTGCGTGCGATGTCACCCTGGCTGATGATGCCAACCAGTTTGTGGTCAGCGATGACCGGGAGCCGCCGGACCTGGTACCTTTCCATCATTTCGATGGCCGCATCAACGTTCGCATCGGCGTCGATCCAGTAGGGCCTGCCCGTGGCGAGGTCGCGGGCCATCATCTCGCGTGGATCGTGGCCCACGGCCACGCACTTGAGCACGATGTCCCGGTCGGTGATCATGCCCCTCAACTTGCCGTCGTCGCCACAGATCGGCAACGAGCCGCAGTCCAGATCCAGCATCATCCGTGCTGCCTCTGCGAGGGACTGGTTCTCCTTGATGCACTGTGCATCCGTAGTCATGAATTCACGTACAGCACTCATTGGTCCTCCTCCATCGATTTGGGGTATCGACGCAAGAGTCACCGGGCAGATGCGCCGATGCTGTCAGCCTACGCCGGGGCCCGCGCCGATGTCGACGGCGATTCCGAACGTTCAGGGACGGCAGGTCGCCGCTCGCACGCTGCGCTTCGCCAACGCGGTAGAAGCCCCGCCCCGCCGGAAATATCTTTCCGATCTGGCGGCTGGCCCCTGCCGGACAGCTTCCACATTCGCGAACCGGAAAAATATTGCAGTTTTAGGCCGAATGCGGCAGAGTGGGAACCGAGCGGCAGCTAGATCGGCAACATATTTCAGAACAGGTCGGGCCATGGACGACGTCAAAGGCATTGGGACGAGCATTAGGCGGGCGCGGAAAGCCGCAGGCATCACGCAGGACATCCTTGCCGACCTGATCGGCACCTCAGCGCGGACGATTCATGCCATCGAGACAGGGACGGGCAACCCTTCACTGCTCACGGTCGCTGCCGCCGCCAACGCGGTGGGCCTGCGCCTGAGGGCAAGTGATGACTGAGGAGCTGGAGCGCCTGAAATTCGTCCGCAGCGCGGACGTGTACAAAACAGGGGTGCTGGCCGGTCACCTGGAGCGGACGGTTCACGGCAGCGTGGTCTTTGCCTACACACCCGACTACGCCGCATCCGGCGGCGGCCCGGTGGCCAGCTCCCTGCCCGTCACAGGGCATCCTGTGGAGTCCCCAAGCGGAGCGCTGCCCGCCTTCTTCGCCGGCCTCCTCCCTGAAGGCCACCGTCTTACCGTGCTTAAGGATGCGGTCAAGACGAGCCTGGCGGATGAGCTGACCCTGCTTTTGGCCATCGGGGCCGATGTCCCGGGCGATGTCCAGGTTGTCCCCTCGGGGACGCTGCCCGTGGAACCGCAGCCCCTGGCCGACGCCACCCGGCCCGAAGATCTGGACTTCGCCGCCCTTGCCGATGCCGTGGACCTGCACGGACTGCCGGGTATTCAGAACAAGGCCAGCGCCTCAATGCTGACCACCCCGCTGGCACTGGCCAGCCGGCGTTACCTGCTAAAGCTGGACCCGCCGGCCCACCGGCACCTGGTGGTCAACGAGGCCGCGCATCTGGCCGGGGCGAGGGGGCTGAAGATCCCGGTGGCGAGCCACCGCATTGTCGCCGACCGTCACGGGTTGCCCGGGCTGCTCATCGAACGCTTCGACCGGGTCCAGGACGGCAACGGGCCGCTGCGGCTGCCTCTGGAGGACGCCGCCCAGGTCCTGGATCTGCCGCCCGCCTCCAAGTACGCGGTTAGCTCCGAGGAGGCCGTGCTCGCACTGGCAGGGCTCTGTAAGGCCGGGCCCGTGGCGGTGAGAAACCTCTATCTGCAGTTTGTATTCGCTTGGCTTACCGGCAACGGCGACCTGCACGCGAAGAACATTTCGATCCTCAGGCGCGACGGAGGCTGGGTGGTGGCACCCGTCTATGACATCCCCTGCACACTGGTTTATGGCGACGACACGACCGCGCTCAGCGTCGCCGGCAAGCTCAAAGGGCTCAGGGCACGGCACTGGCAGGAGTTCGCCGGACACATCGGGCTTCCGCAGCGCGCAGCCACTGCGGCCAACGCCACAGCACTGAAGGCAGCAGCCGCCGTCGACCTGGATGCCCTGCCGTTCACCGGGTCGCCGCTGAACGGTGCCCTGCGCGAGTTGCGGTTTCGCCGCGCCGAGCTCGCACGTGCCTAGATGTCCGCAGCTCGCCGGCCTCGCCGCTCAGGGCCATGGCCAGGTTCCTGGGCGTGTGGAACTGCTCCCACGCGCGGTCCTGGGCGAAGTCGCGCAATTGGGCCGTCAAAGACTCGATGCTCATGGAGCCAGCCAAGGCGAATTTTTTCGGCCGGATGCAGCGCCGGGGGCTGCCATCGTTGGTCCTCATAAGGCACGCCGGCGTTGCGTTAACCAGCATTGCCGTGCGGAGTATATTGGCATTGATGGACGCATTCCTGTTGATGGGCTGAACATACTCCCTCTCGAATGCTGAAGTTTGGAAGTGAGGATCCGATGTCTCACCCAATCCCGCCCGGCGCCAGTGCCCGTCTGTACAACAAAGATTTGGCACCTGCCGAACACCGCACGTGGGGTTTCTATTCTTTGTTTGCGATGTGGATGTCGGACATCCACTCGCTCGGCGGTTACACCTTCGCTGCCGGTCTTTTCGCCTTGGGCCTGGGTGCCTGGCAGGTTTTTCTTGCCCTGGTGATCGGAATCATCCTCGTCTTTATCCTGATGAACTTCTCGGGCTACGCCGGCCAGAAGACAGGAGTTCCCTACCCGGTGCTTGCGCGGGTTTCGTTCGGGACATTCGGCGCCAACCTGCCTGCCCTGATCCGCGCGCTGGTGGCCATCGCCTGGTACGGCATCCAGACCTGGCTCGCCTCCCGCGCCGTCATCATCATCGCGCTGAAGCTCTGGCCCGAACTGAAGGGGCTGACGGAGAACAACTTCCTGGGTGAATCGACCCTCGGCTGGCTGGCCTTCCTGCTGATGTGGGCACTGCAACTTCTGCTCCTACGCAACGGCATGGAGACGATCCGGAGGTTCCAGGACTGGGCAGGCCCGGCTGTCTGGGCGGTCATGGGCCTGTTGGTGGTCTACATCCTGATCAACGCGGGCTGGAACGTTTCCCTTGACCTTCCGGGAGGAATTTCGCAGTGGGGTGCCGTGCATGCCTTCTTTGCCGCCATTGCGCTGACTGTCACTTACTTTTCCACCCTGATGCTCAACTTCTGTGACTTTTCGCGCTTCGCCCCCTCCCGGCGGGCGGTTCGAACGGCGAACCTGTGGGGGCTGCCGGTAAACTTCATTGCTTTCTCTGTGGTCTCGGTCGTCGTTACCGCGGGAACCTTCAAGGTGTACGGGGAGCACATTTACGATCCGGTTGAGATCGTCGGGCGGATCGACAGCATCTGGGCGCTTCTGCTCGGGGCTGTCACCTTCGCTGTCGCAACCTTGGGTATCAACGTGGTCGCGAACTTCGTTTCTCCGGCTTATGACCTGGCGAATGCGTGGCCGTCGAAGATCGATTTCAGGCGCGGTGGCCTGATAGCAGCAATGATCGCACTCGTCATCACACCCTGGAACCTGTTCAACAGTCCGGTCGTGATCAACCTTTTCCTCGGCGGGCTCGGCGCGCTGCTCGGGCCGCTGTTCGGAATCATCATGGTTGACTACTACGTGCTCCGCGGGCAGCACGTGATCGTCCAGGACCTCTTCAGCGAGTCGGGCTACTACACGTACACGCGCGGTTGGAACCCCAAGGCCGTGGTTTCCTTCGTTTTCTCAGCCGTCCCTGCAGTCATCCTGGCGCTCGTCCCGCTCTTTGGAGCTCTCTCAGCCTTCTCATGGTTTATCGGGGCAATCCTCGCGGCCGCGGTGCACTACGCCATCTCGCGCAATGACAGGACTCTGGCCGAATCGGTCAGCGCCGCGATAGCCGCAGAAGCCGAACCCAACGCGACAACAGCGCACACCTTGTGAGACTAGGGCCTGTCCAACAGCGATCGACGGCGCGGAGCCGAAAGATGCCAGACGAGCGGCGACCTCGGCTCCTAGTCGGGCCTTCCGACGACGACGTTTGACGGGCTGTGCGTGACGTACCCAGTGAGCCAGGAGGAGAGGGCACGGATCTTCTGTTGGGTGCCGGGGAGCAGTGCGAGGTGAACCCCGAGCCAGGAGAGGAATGCCAGTGGTCCTTGGAGCTGGATGCGTTTGCGGCCCAGTTCGGCAACGGCTGCGCCACGGCCCACCATGGCCATGTAACCCTTGTCCCAGTACGCGAAGGGCTGCCGCGTGCCGCCGGTAAGGTCAGCGAGGATGTTGCGGGCGGCCCATTTCCCGGACTGCTGGGCGACGGACCCGAGCTGGGGGAGTTTGGCGCCGGTGGCATCGGTGATGTTGGCGGAGTCACCCAGGACGTAGACACCTTCGGCGCCGGGCGCGGTCAGGTCCGGCAGCACGTCGATCCGTCCGCCTTTCCCCTGCGGCAGGCCGGATTCAGCAATGACTTTTCCTGCTTTCAGCCCACCGGCCCAGACGACGATCTGCGCGGGGATAGTGGTCCCGTCCGCCAAGGCCACGCCGTCGGGGCGGACTTCGGTAACTCCCTGGCCCATGTGCAGTTGCACGCCGAGTTTTATCAGCCGGTCACGGGTATACGCCTGCGACTTGGCAGAGAAGGGCATGAGCACGTTCGGCACCATGTCCACAAGATGGACCCGGCACCGCGCTGCCAGCGCGGGCGAAAAGTACTTTGGAACCAGGTACTTGATGTTCTCGGCGAGGGCACCGGCTGTCTCGACTCCGGTGGGGCCGCCGCCGACCACTACCACCTCTGCCCGGCCGGAGTCCGCACGGTCCGCGTGGTCCAGTGCTGTGGTGAGGGCTGTGCTCAGGCGGGTGGCGTCAGCCACTGAGTACAGCGGATAGGCATGTTCTTCGGCTCCGGGAGTGTCAAAGAAGTTCGGGACCGCGCCCGCCGCAATGACCAGGATCTTCGCCTGGTAGCGGGAACCGTCCACGGTCGTTATGGTGCGGGTGGCGGAGTCGATCGCCGTCACCTCCGCGGTGAGGACCCGGACAGTGTTGGTGCCGCGGAACACTGACCGCAGCGGCCGGGCCACAGCGGACACGCCGATCTGCGAAGCAGCAACCTGGTAGAGGAGGGGCTGGAACTGGTGGTAGTTGTTCGCGTCGATGAGGAGTACCCGGATGCCCTTGCGCCCGAGGTGCTCGGCTGCCGTCATGCCGGCGAACCCGCCGCCGACCACGATCACCTGATATGAATCGTCCATTGGTGCAACATACCTTGCCAGGCAATCGTGCAACAGGGCATGGAATAGACCGCGCCCAGCCCCGGACCCGACGGGTGCGGGGCCGCTCCGCCCACCCGCAAGCCTGTGTGTACCGGCTGGCCGTTTTAGACGTAGGTCAGGCTCCCCAGTAGCGTCTTGAGCTGGGCGTATTGGTGAAGCCATTGCCAAGGGAGAGCAGATCGTTGCCCGCATCGTCAGTGACGATCGCTTCAACTCCGGGAACACCGGCAGGGGGGAGCACTGTCCGCACCGTCCATGTCGCCGGATAGGCGAAGGAGATGTGTCCGTCGGGGAACGTGAAGGTCTTCAGTTCGGAATCTGCATGCTTCTTCGAAGAGGTTGCAACCACTGGCACGGGCACCTCTTTGGCGGCAGCATTGCCTCCTGCCGGTGACCCGCATCCGCTAAGCAGGGTGCTGGCGGCAAAACCCGCCATGATGACGGCCGTAAAGAAGCCGCTGCGCTGTGCATTCATTTTCTGTACCCCCGGATTCTGTGACGGCGGGCTGAACTGCCCGCTCGACAAATAGGTTTCCGGGACCTCGCGAGGAGTTACCGTCAAAGAAAGAAATGCGCCAGCTTGCACCGTGCCGGATACGCCCTGGTGGCCCGACCTTTGGGTGTCCAGGTAAGTCCGCAAGGTGACGTTGAGATCCCCGTGCTGGCTCTGCTCGTAGGCGAAGATCGGTCCCAGCAAGCGCTGGACCAAGGAGCCCGTTGGTCATCATGAGTTCTCCGCCGGTGACCCATTCCCACAACCTCGGCAGATCAGACGTGTGGGCCCAGGTGATCCGGCTGCCGCTCCCGGCCGACCCGGCCAGCAGCGTGTGCCCAAGCTGGGGCTCGGCAACGAGCCCGTAAAGTAGGCAGGGTGAGCAACAGGATCAGCCCATATGACGCATGGCAGCGCCTGCTTGAAGGCAATGAACGCTTCGTCGCCGGGGATTCGAAGCATCCGAACCAGAACGCCTCCCGGCGCAGCGAGCTGGTGCACACCCAAAATCCGTTCGCAGTCATTTTTGGCTGCGCGGACTCCCGGCTGGCTGCCGAGATCATTTTCGACGTCGGCCTTGGCGACGTTTTCGTCGTGCGGACGGCAGGTCACGTCATTGATGACGCAGTTCTCGGCTCACTGGAATACGCCGTCTCGGTGCTCCATGTACCGCTGATCGTTGTCCTCGGACACGACAACTGCGGCGCTGTCACGGCTGCGAGGGAAGCGGTGGAAACCGCAGAGGTGCCTCAGGGCCACATCCGCGACCTGGTGGAACGGATCACGCCGTCGGTACTGAGCTCGCTGCGTGAGCACAAGACAGACGTCAACGACATGGTGGTCGAACACGCCAAGCAGACGGTGCGCCGGCTACTCGACAGTTCAAGGACGATCTACGAGGCAGTCGACAACTACTCCGCCGCGGTTGTCGGTGTCGCCTACCGGCTCGAAGAGGGCCGGGCGCAGCTCGTATCCACGTCGGGCGTCCTCTAGAGCCAGCGGTTAATCGGGGAAGAGACCGCCGGCCCGCACAGCGTCGAGGTTTTTCTGCTGCCGGCCTAACGTGTGGCAAGTCACTTGTGCTTTAGTAAAGCCATGGCTGCTCCCATTGAGGACTACGCTCTGCTGTCTGATCTCCAAACCGGGCCCCTGATCTCCAGGAACGGGAGCATCGACTGGCTCTGCTTGCCACGGTTCGACTCGCCGTCGTTATTCAGTTCCCTGCTTGGAGTCGAGAGTCATGGCCGCTGGCTGGTGGCTCCCCGGCAGTCCGAAGCAGCAGTAGTGGAGCGGCATTACGTCGATTCAACGTTCGTGTTGGAAACAGTCTGGAAGACGCCCACAGGACTGGCCCAGGTCACGGACTTCATGCCGGTGGGGCACACTGGTTCGTCGATTCTGCGCCGGGTAACCGGCCTGGAGGGGCGGGTCGGGATGTGCCAGGAACTCATCATCCGTCCGCGGTACGGCACGGTGGTGCCCTGGTCCAGGCGAATCCAGGACGGCGCAGCACCCGGGGGAATGGTGCTTTTGGCCATGGCCGGCCCGGATGCCGTTGCGCTGCGGGCACCGCACCTGCCTGAGGCCCACGCGCACGGGCACTCGGGTGAATTCGATGTGGCGGAGGGGGAGGTTGTCGACTTTGAACTGACATGGTTTCCTTCACACCGGCCTGTCCCTCCGGCGGTTGACGTCGACGCCGCGCTTGCACAGTCCATCGATTACTGGACACGGTGGGGCAGCCACTGCCGCTCCGACGGTCCTTACGGGGGCGCCGTGAAGCGTTCCCTGCTGGTGCTGAGGGCGCTGACAAATTATGAGACCGGCGGCATTGTTGCCGCGCCCACCACCTCCTTGCCGGAGGAGTTCGGGGGGCCGCGGAACTGGGACTACCGGTTCTGCTGGCTGCGTGACGCTGCCCTGACGCTGGAGTCCATGCTGACCCACGGCTATGAAACCGAAGCCCTCCAGTGGCGAAACTGGTTGCTTCGGGCCCTCGCCGGCCAGCCGGAAGATCTGCAGATCATGTATGGCATCGGCGGGGAACGGGACTTGCCGGAGAGCGTCCTGGATCATCTGCCCGGTTACCAGGGCTCAAGACCGGTGCGCATTGGTAACGCTGCGGTCGCCCAGTTCCAGGCCGACGTAGTGGGTGAGGTGATGGTCGCCCTTGAAAGACTCCGCCTGGCAGGCGGCAAGGAGGACCACTTCTCCTGGGCGCTGCAGCAAATCCTGCTCGGCTACGTTGAGAAGCACATCGAGGACAAGGACTTTGGCCTGTGGGAAATGCGGGGCGACCCGCAGTTCTTTACGCACTCACGGGTGATGATGTGGGCTGCCTTCGACTGCGGAATACGCGCAGTCCGGAACCACGGGCTGGACGGACCTGCTGACCACTGGGAACAGCTTCGGGAGAGGCTACGGGCCGAGATTCTGCGCGAAGGTTTCGATCCGGATCTCAATTCCTTCACGCAGACCTACGGTGGAGGGCAGACGGACGCGGCCCTGCTCGTCATGCCCCAGATTGGGTTTCTGCCCTATAACGACGACCGCATGCTGGGTACGGTTGCGCGGCTGGAGGAGGAACTCCTCACCGACGACGGTCTGTTGTTGCGGTACCGCACCGAAACCGGCGTCGACGGGCTGGACCCGGGGGAGCACCCCTTCCTTGCATGTTCCTTTTGGCTGGTCGAGCAATACGCGCGCACTGGCCGCAAGTTCGAAGCAAGGAACCTCATGGACAAACTGGTGGGCTTCTCCAGTGAACTCGGCCTGCTAAGCGAGGAGTATGCCACGAAGGAAGACCGGATGGCCGGCAATTTTCCGCAGGCGTTCTCGCACCTGGCGCTGGTCCGAGCGGCGGACGCCATGCACGGCGTGGACCTCCTTAGCCTGGCAACCGAAGTCAAAGTGTGACTGCCTCGCCGGTCGTCCCGGGAGAGCCCCGCGTATGTCAGCTCGACACCTTGATCCCATCCCAAAGAATAGTTAAAACCATCCAGAATAGGTGTTTTATCTGCCTCTCAACACGCGAATGATGGAGTCAGGCCCACCCCTCGGGAGGGGTTGAAGGACCATCACTTCGCCGTTGCCGACACGGCGAGTACAGCAGAAAGGCAGATCCCATGAGCAAAACCTTCCAGCCCACCGAACTCTTCCAGGGGAAACTCGACGAAGCCCCGCTCGGCCCGCCCCTGGCCGAGGTGCTGGGTGACGAGATTCAGACCCGAATCGCCGTTCCCTTTACCAGCGACGACTCCCGCATCCTCTCTGGAGTCTGGGAAGCTGAACCGGGCCTCTCCCGCTGGGAGTTCCTGGAGCGCGGTGAGGTCATTCACGTCCTTGAAGGACGAATGGTTGTCACCGAGGACGGCGGGCAACCGGTCACCCTGGAAGCTGGAACTGCCGGCTTTTTCCCCATCGGATGGCAGGGAACCTGGGAGATCCAGGAACGGATCCGCAAGTTCTTTGTGATCTTCAATTCCTAGTTGCTGCCGGTGGAGGCTCGGCGCCCATACCGGGTCTGACAGGTTTCGCTCGTGAGCGGGCTCCCCACCGGGGCAGTGGTTACCGGATCTTCTGCGCCTCTCAACGGGGGGACTAAGCGAGGCATGCGGACATTCGGTAGCCACTGCCAGCCGGGGGAGCCCGCTCACCTTTGATTTTTCCCCTCAAGCCTGCCTATCGATCAGGTGGAACCCGTCTGGAGCGAGCAGTTGCAGGGCCGGGTCCGACCAGGGGCCCCGGGTGCCCGCCGCGGAAGGGCCTTCGTCACCTGGGTGACGGCAATGTCCCCGGCTTCGCCCCGCCGCAGGATGTCCTCGCGTCGGTCGCCAGCTTGTCCGCCACGGCGTGTGCTGGCGGGCTTGCCAGTGCGACTAGAAGGTGAGTGCAAGCGCAAGCGGGACGAGGCCAGCAAGCACCACCACCGCCGAGTCGGTTTCCGCTGCGTCGGCGCCTTCGGCCGGATCTTTGTAGATTCCGATGAAGGCGCCCGCCGGCTGTCAGTGCAGAATGGCGCTGATCTCCGCCCGGACCAGCCGCTCAGCCAGTTCGCCAAGATCCAGGTTCAGGACGGCCTTGAGGGCACGCGCCATGTTGGGAGCGGCGGCCAGGAACTCGGCCAGGCCGGGATCGGATTCCAGCTCCCGGCCAAGCTTTTCCCTGACGTCATCCGCGGTCCAGTGGCTGTCGGTATGCTGACTGGTGAGTACAGTCCTGGTGTTCATGGCCCTGCCCTTCATTCATCCTGTGCATTGGCTTTGCCATAACCGACTTTGCCGCGGCCGGCTCAAGGATCGGTCAGGCAACAGGCCAGATTTGGACAGGTTTCGGCCAAGTTTTGATAAAGGACGTGGCGTCGGTCGCCCGGAGAAGCGGGACTAATTCGGCGGCTGGCACAGTTATGCCCAGAAGGCTGGGGTAGGTCCGGAGCTTGAGCCCGGACCGGGCTGCGCCCACGTACGGCTTTTGACTGACGAGGGGAATGAGATCAAATGACGACGACGGCTGCCGAAGGAGTCGGATTCCGTTCCCGGCGGGGACCTATTCTTATTGCCCTGATGCTCTCGACGGGTCTGGTGGCGATCGATTCGACCATCGTCGCGACGGCGGTGCCTTCGATCGTTGATGACGTTGGCGGATTCACGTCGTTTCCGTGGCTTTTCTCGGCCTACCTGCTGGCACAGGCAGTCTCGGTGCCCGTCTACGCGAAACTCTCGGACGTCGTCGGCCGCAAGCCGATCATCCTCACAGGCATCGGCCTTTTCCTGCTCGGCTCGATCCTCTGCGGAGTGGCCTGGAGCATGCCCGCCCTCATCGCGTTCCGCGTGCTGCAGGGCCTGGGCGCCGGAGCTGTCCAGCCGGTGGCGATCACCATCGCCGGCGATATCTACTCGCTGGCCGAGCGGGCGAAGGTGCAGGGCTACCTTGCCAGCGTGTGGGCGGTCTCCTCTGTTGTTGGCCCGACGCTTGGGGGTGTGTTCTCCTCGCTGGGCATCTGGCGCGGCATCTTCCTCGTGAACATTCCTTTGTGCCTCCTGGCAGGGTGGATGCTGGTCCGGACGTTCCACGAGGATGTTGGACGCGCGAAGCACCGGGTCGACTATCTGGGGGCCGGGCTGCTGACGGTTTCGCTCAGCCTGCTCATCCTCGGAGCCCTCGAGGGTGGCCAGGCGTGGGCCTGGAACTCTCCGGTCGGCATCGCTGTCTTTGCGGTCGGAGCACTCCTGTTCGCCGTCTTCATGCTCGTCGAGCGGAAGGCAGCGGAGCCGGTCCTCCCGCCGTGGGTAGTATCCCGGCGGCTGCTGGCCACGACCGCGATGATCTCGTTCGGCGTCGGCGCCGTCATGCTTGGCCTCACCTCCTACGTCCCCACGTTCCTCGAAGGGGCTCTCCGGACCTCCCCGATTCTCGCCGGGCTCGCCCTGGCGGCATTGACCATCGGCTGGCCCATCAGCGCGTCCCAGGCCGGCCGGTTCTATTTGCGGATCGGGTTCCGCAGGACCGCCCTGATCGGCGTCACGGTCACGGTCATCGGGACGGCCGTATTGGCTCTCACCGCCCCGGCACCCAACATTTTGGTGGCAGCGGCAGGTTGTTTTGTCGTCGGACTTGGCTTGGGGCTGGTGGCGACCCCGAGCCTCATTGCCGCCCAGTCAAGCGTCGAATGGAATGAGCGCGGCGTCGTCACCGGCACCAATCTTTTTGCGCGCTCGATCGGCAGCTCCATCGGCGTCGCCGTATTCGGGGCAGTGGCCAATGCGATCTATGCCGGTGCCCCCGGCGGCGTCACCGGTCCGCAGGCCACCGTGTCAGCGTCGACAGCTGTGTTCATTGCAGTGCTGGTGAGTGCAGTCCTCACGGTGGTTGCCGTTATCGCGATGCCTGCGGTGGACGACTAGCGCAGCACCTCCGGCGCGGCCGCCAAGGCCGGAGCGGCGGCCGCACAGGACTAAGGCCGGACGGCCCCCGCGGGCGCTGGCTGCCGCTGCTTCTTCGGCCGAACGGCCTGGGCAGGCTGCGGGCGGGTGACGGCCAGGATCATGCCGACGCCGGCCAGAGAAGAGATCATCGCTGAGCCGCCGTAGGAGATGAACGGCAGGGGCACGCCGATGACCGGAAGCAGGCCCGTGACCATGGCAATGTTCACCACGGCCTGACCAATGATCCAGGTGATCACGCTGGAGGAGACAATGCGTGCGAACGTGTCCTGGGTCCGGGCAATGACCTTGAAAACGGCGATGCCGAGGACCGTAAACAGCACCAGCACCAGGAGGGTTCCGGCCAGGCCGAGTTCCTCGCCAAGGATCGTGAAGATGAAGTCATTGTGGGCTTCGGGGATCCAGTTCCACTTTTGCCGGCTCTGCCCCAGCCCCACTCCCAGCCAGCCGCCGGAAGCCAGGGCGTACTGGCCGTGCAGCGCCTGGTAGCCGACCCCCTGGGAATCGTCAGCGGAACCCGCGCCGAGCCAGGACGAAATACGGGACACACGGTTGCCGCTGGTGGCCGCCAGGACGAGCGCCAGGACGGCGCCGGCGATGCCCGCGACACCGAAGACCTTCATCCGTACGCCGCCGTAAAACATGGTGGCAGCGAGGATCATCATGATGATCATGGCCGTGCCCAGGTCATGGCCGAAGGCGACAAGCCCGATGATGATGGCGCCGGTCGGCAGCAGTAAGGGGACGACTGCGTGCTTCGACTCATGCAGGAGTGCCTGCTTACGGGACAGGACGGCCGCCGCCCAGACGATGAGCGCGAGCTTGGCGAACTCGGACGGCTGGACCGTGAAACCGCCGAACCCCAGCCAGTTCCGGTTGCCGTTCACGGTCATGCCCAAGGGTGTGAACACCAGGCCGAGGGATACGACGGCGGCCCCCAGGAGCGGCCAGGCCAGCCAGCGGATGTGCCGGGTCCGGAGGCGTGCCAGCCCGAACATGATGGCTACCCCTGCTGCCGTCCACATGGCCTGCTTCAGTGGAAGGTCGTACGGGTTCTTACCCGCCGCCACGGACTCCACCGACGACGCGGAGGCCACCTCGATCAAGCCAAGCGCTGCCAGAACCAGCACCACTGCCAGGATGACCGGCCGGGTACGGTCCCCGGACTCATCACCGAGCCAGCGCCCGATGCGGAGCAGGACGTCGCCGCGCCCCGTCGCCGCGCTCGGCGGAAGCTTCACGGTCATTCGGACATCACTTGATTCCTTCCACGGGTCCGGCCTGCTCCGGGCCATTCCGGGAAGGGGAAACCCACCGGGGAGAAATCATACGTCGTGGCGGGCAGGATCCGGTGCATGCCGGACACGGGTGCCGTGCCGGATGGTTCAGCCCCGGTAGAGGTGCCGGCCGTAGAGGTGGCTGCGCCGCGGCTGCCTGACCGGGGGAGCGGAACAGAATTGCTGGAGTTCCGCGACCAGGCGGAAATACCTGTCGGATTCGAGGGCGGCGAGTGCCCGGTCGTAGGCTGCTCCGTATTCGGACCCCCGCGCGGTGGCCGGGTGCAGCGGTCGGGTCGGATCGTGCACCGGCGCCGAGTGGCTGAGCGGGCCCAGGGCTTCGAAGAGCCAGGCCAGCTCAGCACGGAGCCCATCAACTGCGGTCCTGTCGAACAGTCTGCGGTCCCCGAGAACTGACCAGACCCGGCCGGCGGCGGCAGTCATTCCACCGGAGGCGTTCCGTTCGCCGGCCCGCACCCCGGGGTCGCAACTGAGCAGCGCAGCAACCTGGTCGCAAAGGAAGGATGACACCGCCGGTGCGGCTTGTTGATGGGTTTTCTCCAGAGCTTTCAGCATTTTCTGTCCCGACTGTCCCGGTGACCGGGCCGGAAGGAGGCCCATGATTTCATCGCCATCGATACAACTATGGTGATCCGGGGACCTGAGACAGCCATGAGAAGCCTGTGAGGGTCTTCTCATGCGAAGGGCCATTGGCCCCTATCCCATGGCTGTCTATGCTGATGCTTGCAAGGAAGCTCACCGCGAGGCGAACGGGATCGCCGTCAGGAGGGTAGCGCAATGACTGAAGGTACGGGCCGGGTGGTCTGCGACATCACGGTCACAGCCGACGGATACTCGGCCGGGCTCAACCAGACCGAGCAGCGCCCGTTCGGTGACGACGGCGGCGACGGCAGCGGCGACGCACTGCACGCCTGGATGTTTAAAACTCCGGACGAGAACCGGGCCGAAATCGACCAGATCGTCGGGGCCAAGGCATTCATCATGGGACGCAACATGTTCGGCCCGGTGCGTGGTGAGTGGGACCGGCAGTGGAACGGGTGGTGGGGCGACGATCCGCCGTTCCATGGGCCGGTCTTCGTGCTCACACACCACGCCCGCGAACCGCAGCCGATGGACGGCGGTACCACTTTCCACTTCGTCACCGACGGCATCGAGTCGGCGCTGGCCCAGGCACGCGCCGCGGCCGGCGGCGGCGACGTCGCGATCGGGGGAGGTGCCACCACCATTAACCAGTACCTCGCCGCCGGTCTGATCGACGAGCTGCGCGTGCACATCGCGCCGCTCACGTTTGGCGCCGGTACCCGGCTGTTTGAGGGCGTGCCGCCGCTGAAGCTGGAGCAGGTGAAGTCGCGGGCATCGAGCCTGGCCACGCACGTGACCTACCGTGTGCTGTCCTGATCCGGTTGTCTCAGCTTTTAGCCCAGGTACGCGTCGGCCACCGACAGGGCCTCATCCAGGATGGCTACGCCGGCGGCCGCGTCAGTGTCGCTCACGTTGAGGGGCGGAGCGACATTGACACGGTTGCCCTGGACCAGCGGCAAGAGCCCCCGGTCCAGGCACGCCCTGGCGACGGCGGTCATCGGCGCGTTGTCAGCTGCTGCTGCCCCGGCGCGCACGAGCGGCTCTTTCGTCTGCCGGTTCCGTACCAGCTCCAGGCTCCAGAGCCCGCCGATGCCCCGCGCATCGCCTACGGATTCATGCTTCTCGGCCAGCCCCCGGAGGGCCGGGCCAAGGACTTCGTGGCCAAGGCGGGCAGCTGCCGCCGCGGTTCCTTCCTCGTGCATCGCATTGATGGCGCCGACCGCTGCTGCGCAAGCAAGGGGGTGGCCGCTGTACGTCATGCCCGCCGGGTAAGGGCGTTTGGTGAAGGCCTCGTAAATCGCGTCGCTGACCAGGACGCCGCCCAGTGGAACGTACCCGGAGTTGACGCCCTTCGCGAACGCCATGAGGTCTGGTGCCACACCCGCGTGGTCAACACCGAACCAGGCTCCGGTGCGGCAAAAGCCCACCATCACCTCGTCGGCGATGTAGACAATGCCATGGCGGTCGCACAACTCGCGTACCCCGCGCAGGTAGCCGGGCGGCGGCACGATGACTCCCGAACTGCCAACTACGGATTCCAGAACCAGGCCGGCGATGGTCGTCGGGCCTTCCAGCAGGATCACCTGCTCCAGATGGGCCAGCGCCCGCTCGGATTCTTCCTCCGGCGACTGCGAACCGAAGGCCGAGCGGTACAGGAAAGGACCAAAGAAGTGCACGGCGCCCGCCGCGCCCGTGTCCGACGCCCAGCGGCGCGGGTCGCCCGTGAGGTGGATCGACGTCGTCGTCGAGCCGTGATAGGAGCGGTAGGCGGCGAGTACTTTGGGGCGCCCCGTGAACAGCCGCGCCATCCGTACTGCATGCTCGATGGCCTCGGTCCCGCCGGTGGTGAACAGCACGTGCCCCAGATGCTCAGGTGCCACCTCGATGATCAGCCGCGCCGCCTCGCCCCTCACATCGGACGCGTGGCCTGGAGCGAGGGTGCACAGGCGGTCGGCCTGCTCCTTGATCGCAGCCACAATGCGCGGATGCTGGTGACCGAGGTTGGTGAACACCAACTGCGAGCTGAAGTCCAGGTAGCGCCGCCCGTCGACGTCGACGACGTGGCTACCTGAGCCACCGACCAGCGTGGGCACCTCGCGCGGTCCCTGCACAACCCAAGGGTGGAAGACCAGATCATCGGGATTCATGACATCCTCCGTTGCTTGCGTGCCGGGTTGTTTGCATGCAGGTCGTGTTCCGCTCCACTGCTTCACCTTGGCACCTTCCGGCAGCAGTTTCCAGATGCCACGGACGCTTGAACGGCCGCTCGCTCCGTGGATAGCATTGCCGGCACGGACGTCGACGGCGCAGCGTTCCGGCGGCCACTGACGTAAATCTGATCGGGGACACGGCCATGAGCGAGACAACTGCAGAAACGTCATCAGCGGAACTGATGGTCGACCTGATCATCTCGCTGGACGGATACGCCTCGGCCGAGGGGTGGCCCGGCTGGTGGGGACTGGAGGGTCCGGAATACCTTGCCTGGCTCGAGGAGGAGGGAAAGAAAAGCTACACCTTCCTCCTGGGCGCGAACACCTACCGGGTGATGTCCAGCATGTCCGGGGAGGCTGCGGCCGGAGAATCAGGGTTCTCCGAGGACGAGGGAGCCGCCCTGGCCGGCCTCGATGCCGTGCCCAAGGTGGTCTTTTCCTCCACCCTGCAGGCACCCCTGACATGGGCCAACTCGGAACTGGTCACCGGCGACGCGGTTGAGGCCGTGAGGGAAATGAAACGGACCGGAACCCGGCCTTTGAGCACCCTTGGCAGCCTCAGCCTTTGCCGGTCACTGCTCACCGCCGGCCTTGTGGACAAGTTTAGGCTGGTCGTCTTCCCGGTGATCACCGGCCGGACCGGGCGGGAGCGCATCTACGACGGCTATCCGGACGTCTCGTTGGAGATGGTGGACAGCCGGACCTTCGACGGCAGGCTGCAGCTGCTCGAGTACATTCCCACGGTGATTGATGGGCCGCCGGGCGGTGGGCCGGGGTGAGTTGCCCTACGGGGATTGCGGTCGGAGTGGGATCTTTGATGCCGACCAAGGGTCCCGCCTGCAGGGAAGTTTTCGGTCCCTTGACGGCTTGCTGCGGCGACGGCATGGTGGAAGTTGGATGGAGGAGGCGACCATCATGCAAGAGAAAAGCTGGTCGGTGAACGTCGTTATCGACGTGCATGAAAGCCAGACGCGGGCGACGGCGCGACTGCAGGTCGCGAAGCGGCCTGAACTGGTGGGTATCGGAATGGCCAGGCTGAACCCGGCGGACTCTGATGTCCCCGAGATCGGGGATGAGCTGGCAACCGCCCGTGCGTTGGCGGACTTGGCGCATCAGCTGATCGAGGTCACAGCGGCCGACATAGAGAAAGTCACCAGGGCACCGGCGCATTTGCGGGCGTAGACGGCGCCTTAAAGGCGCCGGGGTGATATTGTTCTGCCGCAGGCACTGCAGCCGATCCGCCCCGCCGGTGTGTCATGTAACCGTGCCCTTTCCGTAGCTGCTGAACTGCGGCCCCGTTTGTACGCAACGCGCCGGCTGTAGCCACCGCGGAGCGCGTCGGTACCGGTGCCGGCAATTTCCTGCAGCAACCCGGTGACTGTTGCTGTTAACGCCGGGACCAGCGGAGTGGTGCCGGGGTTCATGCGTGCGCCCCCTTGGGTGCCTGGGCCCGGGCTGCGAGTCGGAACTGGTCCGGGACGGTCCCTGCACCGGTGGCCAGGTCCGCCGCGAGCCGCCCGATGAGCGGGGCAAACTTGGCGCCGTGGCCCGAGCAGGGGGAGAGGATGGTGACGCCGTCGGCGCGGTCGAGGATGAAGTCCTCCGTGCGGGTGTTGGTGAAGAGGCAGGTGGTCTCCGCGTAGGGCTCAGGGATGAGGCCTGGCAGGTACTGTTGCACGTACTCGATGACCCGACGGCGGTTCTCCGGGTTGATCTGGCCGTCCTGTTCGGCGGCGGAGGGCAGGATCTTCCCGCCGTTGTATTCGGCGACCTTCTGGCCGCGGAATCCGGCGTCCCGTCCGCCCGGCAGGCCGTACGCCTGCCAGCGTTCGCGCTTGTGGATGAAGGTGGGCCACGGCGAAGCGTCATGGTCCGTGCCGTCGGCATAGGGGAAGTGGTAGGCCTGCTCCTGCCGCACCTCGATCTCGGGCATGCCGGCGAGGAAGGACGAGGGCAGCGACAGCGATCCCAGCAGCCGGGGAAGCCAGCCGCCGGCCGCTACAATTACGTTCGCGGCCCGCAATGACCGGCCGTCTTCTGAGGTCAGCACATATCCGCCGTTCGCTGTGGTGACCGAGGCAACCGGCCAATTGTTGTGGAGTTCCGCGCCGTGCGCCACGGCCTGGTCCACCATGGAGGCGACTGATTCGTGGGCGTCGATGACACCGGCGTCCGGGTGCCAGAGCACGTGGGTGTCAAAGGCGATTTGCGGCCACCGGCGGCTGGCCTCTTCCGGGGTGAGAAGCTCGTGGTCGATCCCGCGCGCTTCCAGCACGGCGGCCAGGCTTTCCGGCTGCCGGATTGCGCCGTAATCCACTGCGCCCGTGGGGGTGATGAGCTGCTTGCCGCTGAGGCGGGCCAGTTCGTCCCAACCAGTTTTCGCCTCCTGGACCAGCCCGGTGTAGAACTCCACGGGGTAGGCGTAGCGGAAAATGCGGGCGGAGCCGTGCGAGCTGCCGGCTTCGTTGGCAGGGGTTGAACGTTCGAGCAGGGCAACATCGTGTCCGCGGGCGGCCAGGTGCCAGGCAGCGGCGGCTCCGGACAGCCCTGCACCGACGACGGCGTATTCGGTCGATTCCATGGGGTGGCTCCTTTTGGCGGGGATGGTCGACGGGGCTGTGCCCCTCTTCCCCTCAAGTAACTCACCCCCTTTTGCATTCGGTCCAATATAATTTGGCTTGTAATTATTAGCGTCACTCGAAAGAATTGCAGTGGAACTCCGGCAGCTCAGGTACTTCCTCGTCGTCGCCGACGAGCTGCACTTCGGCCGCGCCGCCGAACGCCTGCACATCACCCAGCCGCCACTGACAGTCGCCGTCAAGGGACTGGAGCGCGAGCTGGGTGTCCAGCTCTTCGACCGCACCACCCGCCGTGTGACGCTGACGGGGGCCGGCCAGGCATTCAAGGACCGCGTCCAGGCGGCTGTTGCGGACCTGGACGCCGCCGCCCGGGATGTCGCTGACGTCGCCGCCGGAAAGAGCGGCAGGATCAGGGTGGGGTTCGTCAGTTCCGCGAGCTACACCACCGTGCCCCAAGCCATCCAGGCCTTCCGCCAGCAGCGCCCCCGCATTGACCTGGTGCTGCATCCGCTCACCAGCGGGGAGCAAATTGAGCAACTGCTGGACGGAAACCTCGACCTGGGGCTGATCCGTGATCCGGGTGACGTGCCCGGGCTGAACCTCGAACTGCTGAGCGCGGAAGACCTGGTGGTGGTCCTTCCTGAAACGCACCGTTTGGCGGCAGCGAAGGAGGTCCGCCCTGCGGACCTCGAAGGGGAGCCCATGATCCTGTTTCCCTACCGGCTGATGCCCGGGTTCGTGGCAAGGGTGCTGCGGCTCTTCGAGTCCCTGCCCACCCCGCCCGTCGTCGTCCAGCAGGCCATCCATCAGGAGACGGTCCTCGGCCTGGTCGCGGCTGGCTTGGGGATTTCCATCCTGCCGGAATCCGTGCAGCGGTTCGAGATGCCGGGCGTAACCACGCGCCGCCTTGTTGGGAGGCCCCAAACGGAACTCCATGTTGCCCGAGGCTCCGGGCGTTCCCCCGCCGTGGACGATTTTGTCCTGTGCCTGAGGGGAGAGATTCCCGACTAGCTCGGGCTGCAGTGCGGAAACCTTCTCTTGGCCTGACCGCAATATTACTTGAAGGTTTAACTAAATACGGTTACCGTTGGTGGAAGCTTCAAGCAATCTCCACTGGAAGGCCAAGGACCGCAGATGACCGCTTGTGTTGAAACCGCCCTGCAGGATGCGGCGCTGCCAACTGCCGGGCACAGCCCCGTTAGTACGCGCAGCCCGGTAAGTACGCGCAGGTCCGTTAGTACGCGTAGCCAGGCCAGCGTGCGAAGCCAAGTGACGGTGCCCCTGCGCTTTCCGGACGGATTCAGCACGACGGCGGAGGTGCTGACGTTCGGTGGCCTCGCGGACGGCAAGGAGCACCTGCTGCTCGCCCTCGGCCATTGGGAACAGCAACTTCTCACCCAGGATGTGCCGCTGGTCCGGCTGCACAGCGAATGCATGACCGGCGACGTGTTCGGCAGCCAGCGGTGTGACTGCGGACCGCAGCTGCGCGAGGCCGTGGAGGAGATCGCCGCGGCAGGCGGGTTCCTGCTTTACCTTCGCCAGGAGGGCCGCGGCATCGGCCTGTACTCCAAGCTGGACGCATACTCCCTGCAGGACACGGGCCTCGATACGTACGACGCCAACCTGGCCCTGGGTCACGGCGAGGACGAGCGCGATTACACTGCCGCGGCCCAGATGCTGGGGGCGCTTGGCGCCACCCGGATCCGCCTTCTGAGCAACAACCCGGACAAGGCTGAACAGCTGACGGCCCTCGGCATTGACGTCACTGAGCAGATTCCCACCGGGGTGTTCCTCTCGCCGGCCAACCATGGGTATCTGGCGGCGAAGCGGGACCGCACCGCACACACGCTGGAACTGGAAAGTGCCGACGTCGGGCGCGTACCGCCGGTGGCGGCGGGCACCGTTCCCAGCCACGACGGGATGCTCAGCCGCGTTGACGGCCTGGTTCCCCGGCTGCGGGAGCGTGCGGAGGAAACGGAGCGGCTGCGCCGCCTCCCCGAATCCACCGTGAATGAGCTGAAGGAGGCCGGCGTGTTCCGGATCCTGGCACCCAAGGAGCTGGGCGGATACGGCATGGGCGTGGAAACCTATGCCGAGGTAATCCGGAGGCTTGCCCGGGGCTGTGCCTCGACGGCGTGGACTGCCGGGCACCTGATTGAGCACGTGTGGATGCTGGCGCGCTGGCCCCAACGGGTCCAGGATGAAGTCTTTGCCAGCGGCCCTGCTCCGCTGGCCGCGGCCACGAGCGCTCCCGTTGGCACGGCCCGGAAGGTGCCGGGCGGGTTCTCGGTTTCGGGCCACTGGAGCTTCGCATCCGGGGTTATGCATTCGGAGTGGGCCCTGCTGGCGGTGGACTGCGTCGGAGCCCGCCTGCAGTGCCTCGTTCCGGTCTCCGATCTGGACCTGCTGGATGTGTGGCACACGGACGGGCTGCGGGGGACAGGCAGCAACGACCTGCGGGCGAAAGACCTCTTTGTGCCGGAACACCGCGCCATGGATTGGGCCCTGCTGAGCGCCGCGGACAACCCGGGCAGCCTGATCCACGGGGACCCCATGATCCACACGCCCATGGCAACGCTGCTGAACCTGGTGGCACCCGCGGCCGCACTGGGAGCCGCCGAGTACGCCGTCGACGTCTTTCGGGAAAAGATGCTGGTGCGAAAGGTGAAGAACACCGCTGACAACCGCCAGGCGGATTCGCCGCTGGCGCAGGCCCGCTTCTCGAAAGCCCATGGACTGGTGGCCACGGCGCGCCTGCACTGGCAGGAGGCGGTCAGGACGGTGGCTGAATCCCATCGGCGCCGGCCATCCGCACTGACGGATGCGGAACGCGCCGGCTACCGGCTGTCCCTTGCCCTCAGCGGTGAGGCTGCCGAGAAAGCTGTCCGGCTCGCCGTCGCCGGCTCGGGCGGGAGCGCCCACCGGCTGTCGCATCCGCTGCAGCGGACCCAGCGCGACGTGAATGTACTCCTCAACCACCCGACCCTGAGCCTGGATCCGATCCTTGAGCAGGCGGGCCGGGGCTTGCTGGGGCTCGGGTTCACGGTAGCGTCCTTCTAAGTCCCTGACCGTTCACCTGCGATCTGGTGAGCCCACCGGATCCACCACGCTGACGGTACTTGGTGCCTGAAACGACAGGAGCCGGATCCATTCGGGCTCGTGGTCCCGCAGCTGAATCCCTGGCAGTGCCGCCGCGGCTTCCTGGACGATGACGGCGGCTTCCAGTTCGGCGAGCTTGGCTCCGAGGCATCGGTGGATGCCCGAACCGAAGACCAGGCCGGTTGAGGCTCCCCGCACAGCCTGCTCCTGCGGGGGCGGGTTTCCTTGGTCAGCGGCTGCCGTGATCCGGTTGCCGGACAGTTCCAGGAGTATCTCAGTGCCGGCGGGAATCCGGTCACCGCCGAGGTCGGTTTCTTGGACGGTCACGCGGCGCCAGGTGGGGACGGATGATTCGGTGGCGAGCACGTGCCTGACCACTGATGTGGCGCCGGCCTCCGAGGACGCGTCCTTCCAGCCCACGGGCGCGGCACCCTCCAGCAGCCGGAACAGCGTGGTGCTGATCAGCTGGGTGGTGGTCTCCTGCCCGGCAATCAGCAGGAAGTATCCGAGTGAGCACATTTCGGTCCTTGAGAGGCCGTGCCCGGCCAGAGATTTGAACAGGTTGCGTCCCGGAGCCGTCACGGATTCCGCGACGAGCCGGCGAAGCCAGACGAAGAACTCGGCGGCGCTCCGGGCCAGTTCGAGTTGCCGGTCCGCGTCCGGCCAGCCCCAGAACAGCTCCATCGAGTCCAGGCCCCAGCGCTTGAGGTCCTCGAGGTCCCGCACGGGCAGCCCGAGAAGTTCGAGCATCACGACCGCCGGCGGGAATGCCGCTACCGCGTGCACGAGGTCCGTCTGCCCGGTCCGGGCGAGCTGCTCCGCGGCTTTCGCGGCTGCTTCCCGGGCCAGTTCCCGGATGCGCGGTTCCATGGCGGCGACGGTGGCGGGCGTAAAGAATCCGGCCACCACTTTGCGGATACCGCTGTGTGTGCCGGTGTCGTTGCTGGCCAGCACCGGTGGCAGCGCAAAGCCCGCCCGCTGCAGCACGCGCAACGCGGGTCCCTCCAGCGGGGTCACCGCGACCAGCGCATTTGCGGGGCTGAAGTCGGCGGGGCGGTGCAGGACGTCGCGGACCGCTTCCGGGTCGCGCACTACGAGGTACGGGCACCTGGACCCGTCGGGAGCATGCGCCGGGGCCGCCGTCGCCGTCGCCGTCATCGTTGTTGCCGGGTTCATGCGGGCACCCCGTTCAGCCATGCAGCGGCGCCGGTTCGGAAGTCGGCCGGGGGCAATTCCGAGGCGCGCTCGGGCAGGGCCCCGACGAGGGGAACCGGCAGGGCGCCGAGCACCCGCCGATTGCTGTGGTGGACCGCATCGGGGTTGGCGGGCCAGCTGCCGAGCACGGTGCCGAGGACATCAAGCCCGCGGGCGGCCAGCGCTTCAAGGGTCAGGGCGGTGTGGTTCAGCGTCCCGAGGTCGGGCCGGGCGACGAGCACGAATACCGCGGGCAGGGTTTCCGCCAGGAGGGATCCGAGCTCTGCCAGGGTGCCGCCGCCCGAATCCAGTTCCACCAGCAGGCCGCCGGCGCCCTCGACCAGGACGTGGTCGTGGGTAGTGGCGAGTTCGCGGATCCGCTCTGCGTGCGAAGCCAAAGCCGGCAGCGGAGTTCCGTCGAGGGCGGCCGCCGCGACGGGAGCCATGGGTTCCTGCAGGACGACGCCGGCTTCGGCCGGCACCCCGGCGAGGCGCACGATTTCCGCCGCGTCGGAGTCGCCGTCCGCGGCACCCGACTGGCACGGCTTGTACACCGCCACGCTGCGGCCCCTACCCTGCAGGACGGAGGCGAGGGCCGCCGTCGTGATGGTTTTGCCGACGCCGGTGTCCGTTCCGGTGACCAGAACGACGGGGGACAGGTTCATGGAAGTTCCTCCAAAATGCCGCGCAGCACTGCGCAGCTGTTGTCGATGTCTTCGGGCGTGAGGGTGGCGCGGGCGGTGAGCCGCAGCCGGGAGATCCCGTCAGGAACGGACGGCGGGCGGAAGCAGCCCACGCGGACGCCAGCGCGGCGGGCGGACTCCGCGGCGGCCAGGGCAGATTCGGCGGACGGCATCGGGATGGACTGGACGGCCCCTGCCGCCGGGGCGGGGGCCGCGCTGTTTTGGCCAACAGCGCCGCGGCTGGCAAGGTTCGGGGCAAGCGCGGCGGCCAGGGCTGCCGCGTTGCTGTGCACGGATCCCGCCCGCCACGGCTCGTCCCTGAGGATGCGCACCGCGGCAAGGGCGGCTGCGGCGGACGCCGGTGCCAGGCCGGTGTCGAAGATGAAGCTGCGGGCACGGTTGAGCAGGTGCTCACGCAGCAGCGCGGATCCCAGGACGGCGCCGCCCTGGCTGCCCAGGGCCTTGGACAGCGTGGCCGTCACGATCACGTTGGGGTGCCCGGCGAGGGCGGTGCCGGCGACCGAGCCCCGCCCCTGGAAGTTGCCGCTGCCGGTGACGCCGAGGCTGTGGGCCTCGTCGATGAGCAGCACGGCGTCGTACTGCCCGGCCAGGGCCAGCAGCCCCGCGAGGGGTGCCGCGTCGCCGAGGACGCTGTAGACGGATTCGACGGCGATCACCGCCCGGGGTTCTTTGCGGCCGGCGAGCAGGCGGCCGGCTTCTTCAACGCTGTTGTGGGTGAATGATTCGGTGCGGGAGCGGCTGAGCCGGAAGCCGTCGATCATCGAGGCGTGGCAGTGCTCGTCCGCGACGATCAGGGTCCCGGGGCCGCCCAGCGCCGTGATCACCCCGATGTTGGCCAGATAGCCGGAGGAGAAGACCAGCGCCGCGTCCATCCCCGCCAGCGCGGCCAGTTCCTGCTCGAGGTCCAGGTGCAGCTGCGTGGTCCCGGCGACCAGGCGCGAGGAAGTGGCCCCCGCGCCCCACCGCGACGCGGCCGCAGCCGCTGCCCCCGCAACCCGCGGGTCCGTTGCGAGGCCCAGGTAGTCGTTGCTGGCCAGGTCAATGACCTGTTCATGCGCAATGCGGGGCAGCGGGCGGCGGACCTGGCCGCGGCGTTCCCGGACGGCGGCCTGCCGCTCGAGCCACTGGCTCATCGAGCCGCTCATGGGGAGCCTCCGGTTTTGACAGGTACGCGTTCGTGCCCCCGGGCTCCATGTGCTTCGGCCACCGCGCCCACCATCCCGCCGGTGATCTGTTCAATGTCCGCGGCGGTGCTGATGTACGGCGGCATGGTGTAGACGAGGTTCCGGAACGGCCGGACCCAGACGCCGCGGCGGATGGCTGCCGCGGTGACAGCGGTGACGTCGACGGCGTCGTGCAGCTCGATGACCCCGACGGCGCCGATGGTGCGGACGTCCCGGACCGCCCCGAGTTCCAGCGCAGGCGCCAGCCCGGATGCCAGTCCGGCGCCGATCCGGCCGACGTCGGCGCGCCAGCGGCCGGTCTCGATGATGCCGAGGCTGGCGTTGGCCACGGCACACGCCAGCGGGTTGCCCATGAACGTGGGGCCGTGCAGCAGGGCACCTGCCTGGCCGTCGGACACCGCCGCGGCTACCACAGCCGTACAGAGCATGGCGGCGAGGGTCAGGTACCCGCCGGTCAGGGCCTTGCCCACGCACATGATGTCCGGCACCACGCCTGCATGGTCGGCGGCGAACAGCTCGCCGGTGCGGCCAAAGCCGGTGGCGATTTCGTCGAAGATGAGCAGCAGCCCGTGCCGGTCCGCCACCTCGCGCAGTACAGTCAGGCATTGGGCCGGGTATGCGTGCATGCCGCCGGCGCCCTGCAGGACCGGCTCGACGACGATCGCCGCCAGTTCCGCCGCGTGCTCGGCCGCCAGCTCCGCCACCTCGGCTGCCCACGCCTGCAGCTTCTCGGGTGTTGCCGACGCCGCCGCGGGAGGGCGGGGCGCAAACACGTTGCCGCCGAGCAGGCCCGGAAAGGCCGAGTGCATGCCGTCCACCGGATCGCAGACCCCCATGGCCGCGAATGTGTCGCCGTGGTACCCGCCGCGCAGGCTGAGGAACCGCTGCCGGCGCGGCCGGCCGGCCGCGGTCTGGAACTGCACCGCCAGCTTCAGCGCCACTTCGACGGCGACCGACCCGGAGTCCGCGAGGAACACCCGCTCCAGCCCCGGCTGGCCGGGCACGGCAGGGGCCATGGCCACCAGCCGCTCGGCCAGTTCCACCGCCGGAGCGTGAGTGAGCCCGCCGAACATCACGTGGCTGAACGTGTCCAGCTGCGTTTTGGCGGCCGCGTCCAGGACCGGGTGGCGGTAACCGTGGATCACCGACCACCATGAGGACATCGCATCGATCACATCGTGCCGGGTGCCCTCGTCGCCGCAAAGACGCAGCCGCACGCCGTCGGCCGCCTCCACCTCCCACAGCAGAAGGTCCGGGGAGGCCGGTGCGTAGGGGTGCCACAGCCGGGCGCGGTCCCGCTGAATCAGGTCCGACTGCTGTGTATCCTGCGTCGCGGTTGAACCCTGCGTCACGGTCGAACTCTGCGTCACGGGACCAGCACTCCGTGCCGCGAACATTCGGCGGACCAGCCCAGGGGCGTGACCTGCACCTTCATCCGGCGCCGGCAGGCGGTGCAGTAGCGCGGCGGTTCCATGGCCAGCCGTTCGCGGCACTCACGGTGAGCGGACGACGGCGGCCCGTCGCCGCCGTCGTACGTCCCCCCGCAGTGCCCGCAAAAGGCGGCCCCGCCGGTTGAGCTCCCGCTGGTGGAGCTTAAAGAAGCCGCCGTCACAGCGTCTTCTGGAGTTCCTTGATCGGCATGTTGAGCTCGATCAAAAGATTCAGGTCCGCCGTCGCCGGGCGGCCCAGCGTGGTGAGGTAGTTCCCGACGATCACGGCGTTGATGCCGCCGAGGAGGCCCTCGCGGGTGCCGAGGTCGCCCAGCGTGAGCTCACGGCCGCCGGCGTAGCGCAGCACAGTGCGCGGCATGGCGAGTCGGAAGGCAGCGATGGCGCGGAGGGCGTCCTTGCCATCCATGATGCCCTGGTTCTCCAGCGGGGTGCCGGGGCGGGGGTTGAGGAAGTTCAGCGGGACTTCGTGCGGTTCCAGGGCCGCGAGCTGGGCGGCGAGTTCGGCCCGCTGTTCGAGGGTTTCGCCCATGCCGATCAGGGCGCCGCAGCACAGTTCCATGCCGGCGGCCTTGACCATGTTGCAGGTGTCGAGGCGTTCCTCGTAGGTGTGCGTGGTGACCACCTCGGGGAAGTAGCTGCGCGCTGTTTCCAGGTTGTGGTTGTAGCGGTGCACACCCCACTCCGCGAGCTGGTCCACCTGGTGCTGGGTGAGCATCCCGAGCGAGCAGGCGATGTTGATGTCCACTTCCTCGTTGATGCGGTCGATCGCGAACTTGATCTGGTTCATGAGCTTGATGTCGGGGCCCCGGACGGCGGCGACGATGCAGAACTCGGTGGCTCCGGTGGCGGCGGTTTCCTTGGCGGCCTTGACCAGTTCGGGGATGTCCAGCCAGACCCCGCGGACCGGGGAGTCAAACAGGCCGGACTGGCTGCAGAAGTGGCAGTCCTCCGGGCAGCCGCCGGTCTTGATGGAGATGATGCCCTCCACCTCGACATCCTCGCCACAGTGCCGGAGCCTGACCTCGTGGGCCAACTGCAGCGCAGCGGGCAGGGCCTCGTCCGGAAGCCGAAGTACCTCTTCGAGCTGTGCCTGGGTGAGTCCGATGCCGTCCTCGAGGACCTGCTGCTTAGCGGTTTCAAGGATGGGGAAAGTGGCCGGGATGGTCGCGTGGCTTGTGGCTTCGCTCGCGTCTGCCTGAATCGTCATTGATGGGTCCTTTGCGTGTGATGGCTGCGGATATTCCTCCGAACCGACGCTAATTCCCCATCAAGGGGAAGATTTTGTGGGGTCCCGACAAGGAGACCCGTGCGACGTTAGCCGGGTCCCTACTATGGCAGCGAAAACGGCAGGGGCCGCCGTCGCGTTGTTGCGACGGCGGCCCTTTTGTCCTGCTGTTGGGTTTGGGTGTTCTGGTTAGCTGGTTAGCCGTTGATGATTTGGGGGACGCCGAGGTGTTTGAGGCCTTCGACGCCGAATTCGAGGCCGTAGCCGGATTGTTTGGCGCCGCCGAAGGGGATGCGGGGGTCGACGGCGCCGTGTTTGTTGATCCAGACGGTGCCGGCTTGGATGCGGGCGGCGACTTCGCGGGCTGCGGTGAGGTTGGGGGACCAGACGGAGGCGCCGAGTCCGACGTCGAGGGCGTTGGCCATCTCCACTGCTTCGTCGATGCTGGTGTAGCGGATGATGGGCAGGGCGGGGCCGAACTGTTCCTCGGTGACGAGGGGGTTGGTGTTGTCGATGTCGGCCACGAGGGTGGTGGGGTAGAAGTAGCCGGGCTGGGCCGGGTCGGGGTTGCCGCCGAGCAGGATGCGGGCGCCGCTGTCTTTGGCGGCTTGGACGAGGGTGGCGACGATGTCGTACTGGGCTTTGTTTTGGAGCGGGCCGAGGACGTTGTTTTCGTCGGTGCCCACGCCCATGGGCATCGCGGCGGCGACGGTGGTGAGTTCGTCGCAGACGGCCTCGTAGATGGTGTCGTGGACGTAGAGGCGTTTGAGGGCGGCGCAGGTCTGGCCGGTGTTGATGAAGGCGCCCCAGAAGAGGTCCTGGGCGATGGTTGTGGGGTCGGCGTCGGGCAGGACGATGCCGGCGTCGTTGCCGCCCAGTTCCAGGGTGAGGCGTTTGACCGTATCGGCTGACGAGCGAATGATGGCTTTGCCGGCGTCGGTGGAGCCGGTGAACATGATTTTGCCGATGGCGGGGTGTTCGGCGAGGCGGGCGCCGACTTCGCGGTCGCCGGGGATGACGTGCAGTACGCCGTCGGGGAGTTCTTCGTTGAGGACCTTGATCAGGGCCAGGACGGAGAGGGGTGTCATTTTGGAGGGTTTGACGACGGCGGTGTTGCCCATTCTGAGGGCGGGGGCGATCTGCCAGATGGTGATCATCATGGGCCAGTTCCAGGGGCCGATGGCGCCGACGACGCCGATGGGTTTGTAGTGGAGTTCGGCGTAGGTTTCGCCGTCGTCGACGATGACTTCGGGTTTGAGTTCGGTGGCGGCGGCGGCGCGGAGCCAGGCGGCGCAGGCGCCGACCTCGAAGCGGGCGTTGGGGCCGTTGAGGGGTTTGCCCTGTTCGCGGGAGAGCAGTTGGGCGAGTTCCTCGGCGGAGCGTTCGACGGCGTCGGCGGCCTTGAGCAGCGCGGCGGACCTGGCGTCGTGGCCCAGTGCGGCCCAGGCAGGCTGCGCGGCGGTGGCCGCGGCTACCGCGGTCTCGAGGTCCTGGACGGTGTGGACCGGGGCCTGGCCGACGACGCCGCCGGTGGCGGGATCGAAAATGGTCCGGGTCTCCTGGCCGGGGCCTGCGGTGATGGATGCGAGGAGGGCATCGTAGGTTTCCAAGGGTATTCCTCTAGTGCTTGTGGTTGTCGCGCGGGTACTCGGTGCTGTTGAGGACCGTGAGGCGTGAGTTGAAGGGCAGAATGACGGGTTCGGCTGCGGGTTCGTCCCAGCCGAACATGCGCCCAATGGAGCGTTGCCCGCGCAGGTCGATGAGGAGGACGGCCTCAACAGTCATGACTTTTTCGGTCCAGAAGAACAGGTACAGGTCGTCGCCGACGTCGAAGGTCTGGCAGCGGTCGGTGTCGGCCAGTCCGGCCTCGCCCCCGCGGAGGCAATGCCAGGTGAAGGTGCCGGCGTTGAGGTAGATGTGCTCGTAGGTTTCGACGTCGCTGTAGCGGTAGTAGATGCGCTTGCCGACAAGCGCGCTGGAGCGGGAATGCGTGGCGGCGGACCCTTCCACGTTTCCGTGGCTGAAAGTGGTGGTGCTTCGGGTCGTGTCCCGTTCGGCGATGAAAGAGCTGACCGCTGTTGTGACGGCGCCGGTGTTCCTGTCGAGGACGATGGTGACATTCTCAGCCTGGCGGTCCTCGCCCTGGATGAAGTCGATGATGAAGATCCCGGGGCGGGCTTCGATCGCCTTGTACCTGGCGGCACCGCCTTGGCTCTCTTCGCCGCCCGCGGTCCAGGTCAGGGAATGCGCGTCGTGGAAGGTGTACGTGGTGGTGCGGCCGCCGTCCTGGGGGAGGTGCAGTGCCGTGCCGGTCAGTGCGGCGGACGCGGGCAGGGTCTGTTCCCCGAACCCGTGGAGCATGGAGCCCACGGAGGGCCATTCGTTTTCGGGAACGTAGTCCTGGATGTCAGTCGCGGTCATGGCTTTCCTTACGTTGAGGGGTGGTACGGGCTGAACCGGTTGGTTCGAGGGGGCGTTTGGGTCAGACGATCTCGGAGGCGTAGTCGATGGACGGTTTCCGCGCTCCCCGGGCTATTCCTGCGATGAGGACGAGGGGGATGCCGAGCAGGAGCCAGCGTGCAACACCGCCGGCGCCGCCGAGCAGGGCATCGTAGTTGTCCAGGGTCAGGTAGCCGATGATGATGAACGAGATGAAGGACAGGATGGGTGCGGCGACGGTCGCCCAGATGTTGTCGCGCACCTTCGCCCTGGCAAAAAAGACGATGATCGCCGCTGATGTCAGGAGCAGGATGCTGATGAAGCCGGCGGTTCCGAGGGCGACGAACCACGCGAAGACGGTGGTGATGGGATCGGCCCCCGAAAGCAGGAAGGCGCTGATGATGGCCAGGACGACGAGGCCGTTGACCAGCCCGGCGAACATCGGGGCGCCGGTCTTGGAGACGGAGGCCAGTTTCGCGGGCAGGGCCCCGGCGCGTCCCAGGGCGAAGAGGTACCGCGCAAACATGTTGGCCAGGCCCAGCATCATGGCGATGAAGCTGGTGACCACGAGGATTTGCATGGCGAGACTGAGCCAGGAGCCTGCGCTGCTCTGCGCGAGGTTGAAGATCATGCCGGCCGGGTTGGTTGCGGCTTCGGACTGGACCCGGTCGATACCGATCGCTCCGCTGATGGCCCAGGTGGAAATCATGTAGAAGAAGCCAACGAAGGCGATGACCAGGTAAGCGGCGCGGGGAATCGTCTTGCGCGGGTTCACGGCTTCCTCCGCGAAGACCACCGTCGCTTCGAAGCTGGTGAAGCACGCAAAGGCGAACAGCAGCGAGATGCCAAGTCCGGGTCCTACTATGTTGGCGCCGGTGAAGCCGCCGAAAGTAAAAATCCCGAAGCCCTTTTGGGCGATCAGGGAAACAACAAGAGCGGCTACGACGAGGGTTTCGCCCAGGATCAGCACGCCCAAAACCTTCAGGCTCGCGTCCACGCCCTTCATTGTCAGGGCGGTGGCCAGCGACAGCACGACGACGATCCAAAAGTATGGCGGTAGACCCGCGCCTGTCAGGCTCCCGACGAGTTGCTGGGCGAAGACACCGAACTGGGACCACAGCCCCACCTGGAGGCTGACGTAGGTCAGGATCGCGATTCCGGCGCCGCCGGTGGCCCACTTGTTCCCAAGTCCCTTGGCGATGTAGGCAACGAATCCCCCCGCATTGGTGATGCTGTGGCTCATCCGCAGGTATCCCACGGAAAACAGGGCCACCAGGAGTGCCGCGATGACGTAGATAACGGGGGTTCCGGGTCCGCTGGCGGCGAACAGGACAGGGCTCGCGCCCACAACTGCCGCCATGGGCGCAGCGGCAGCGATGGCAAAGAAGGCCACCGCGACGACCCCCAGCTTGTTTGGCCGCAGCCTGGCAGAACTGCCGGCGGTGTCGTGGCGGGCGGGCAGCTGTCCGGTTTGTTGGTTCATGAGGTGGCTCTTTCGCCTGGGCATGGACGCATGGGTCATGCCTTGTGAGTACGTATGGGGACCGGCTGGAGGCGCACCCCCTCGTGCGCGTCTTCCGGCAGAAGCGGATGTGATGAGCGGTAGGTGAGCCACATCACGCGTAAAACTCTACAAGTGTTTAGTTCTGGGTGTCAAGGGTCACGAACGGGCGTGCCGGCGGGGCTAAAATCGGCTTATGAGCCTGGATTCCCAACGATTGCCCTACGGGGATGGCCGCGATGCCTTGCTGGCGGCGGTCATAGATGTTGTTGCCGAGAAGGGTCTGCGCGGAGTCACTTATCGGTCTGTTGCGGCCCGGGCAGGGGTGAACCACACGCTGATCACGCACCACTTCGGCTCGATCGAGGGATTGCTCGCCGCCACCCTTGAATGGGCCGTCCAGCGGTCCATTGATGAAACGGGGCTTGCCCGCGTGGCGGATTTTGATGAGCAGTTCGCCGACGCCCTCCTGGCTTCGGTGTCCGCCGAGCCGGAACTGCAGCTTTTCCAGTTCGAGATGCTGCTGGAAGCGCGGCGAAAGCCGGAGCTCAAAGCGCTTCTGGACCGCCTGTATGGCAACTACATCTCCACTGTGGAAACGGCTCTCCGCGAGCGTTCATTCGACACGGACGAGGAACTTTCCCGGGCAGTGTTCGCCGCTCTCGACGGACTGATGCTCCAGTTCCTCACGTTCGGAAATCCGGCGAAGATCCGTTCCGCCGTCATCCAGGTTGGCCGCTTACTGGAGCGTTCGGCCGCAGCCGGCGACGCGAGCGCCGCCGGCCTCTCCCCGGCCCGGTAAGTAGCGTCCTTCACTTACCTCCGGTTAGGCGCCGCTAGGCGCCGCGCTCGGTGAGGATGCTCCGAGATGCTTCCAGGCCGCTTTCGATGGCGCCGTCGATGAAGCCGCCCCAGCCGTTCGCATAGTCCGAACCTGCGAACAGGAGGGCGCCCTGCGGCTGGTGGAAGCTGGCCAGGCATTCTGTTAGGAAGCCCGGCCGGTGCATGGGCCAGGTCTGGCGGGACAGCGGGTCGCTGGTCCAGTCATGGCTGGCGACGTCCAGGACTTCCAGGTCCGGGGCGAGCAGGTCGAGGGCAGCCTGGACTTGCGTGGCGTCGGTGGCGTCGAGCCTGGCGGTGTCGGGGCCGAAGGCAACGAGGATGGTGTTGCCGTCCTGGTCGTATTCAGCCTGGACGAAGTTCAGTGGCCACCCCGCCGAGCCAAGGGCAACGAACGGCCGCACTTCGCCCTTGACGGTGATCCAGACCTTGATGCCCTTGGAAACCTGGCCTTCGGCGATGCCTTTCTGGCTGGGCGCCGGCAGGGGAGGGTCGAAGGCGATGGCGCCCATGGCCCCGAGGGGCAGCGTGCAGATCACGTGTGCTGCCTGGAACTCCTCGCCATCGCTGGTAATGACGGTGGCGTTCCCTTCGGTGTAGTTGACGGCCGAAACGGTCCTCCCGAAGCGGACCTCTGTTCCGGCGCCGATGCCGTTGATCAGTTTGCCGGTCCCGCCCTGGATCTTGAAGGTGGCGCAAGCCTCGAAGTTGACCATCCAGTCGCCATTGGTGAGCGCCACCCACCGCAGGGCCTGGGTGTAGGCGGCGTCGTCGATGGGGCCGTTGAAGTTCAGTGCCCAGAAGGATTCCAGGATCTCGCGGGAGGAGTCGGGGATCTGCAGTTCACCGATTTTCCGGGATAGGGAAACGTGGTCGATGCCCTTGATGTCCGGGTTGGTGAACGGGGCGAAAGGCTGCGGGAAGTACTCGCGCGACTGCTCCATGAGCTGCCGGTTGGGAGTGTCGATCTCGCCCAGCAGCTCGTCCGGACTGCCCTCGTGCCGCGCACCGCCGGCCCACCAGTAGGCACGCTCCGGGACGGGGCCCTGAACGGCGCCGATTCCGTAGCGCTTCATTTCCGCCCAGACGTAGGGCTGCGTCCAGTGGACCCACGTGCCGCCGATTTCCAGCGGGCGGCCAAGCCGGTCATCGAGCCAGGTGCGGCCGCCGATCCGGTCCCGCGCTTCGAGAACGGTTACGGACAGGCCGGCCTGGCGCAGCTCACGGGCGGCCGTTAGGCCGGCGAAGCCGGCGCCGATGATGACGACGTCGGCCTGTTCGGTTTGGGGGATGGTGTCAGTCATGGTGAGCCTTCTGTTTCAGATCGTCTGGTTGACGGTCAGGAGTAGACAAAGAATTCGGTGGTGTCCTCAACGACGCTCCAGCGGGTCTGCGCGCCTTTGTTGAAGGAAGCAGCCGATCCGGGCTTCAGGTCGAAGCTTCCGCCGCCCTCGACCTCGATGTGCAGGTGGCCCTCGATGATGTGGATGGTCTCGTCCGCCTCGATGAGCAGGTCGAACGGCTCGGGAGCCTCGTCAGTGGTGACGTGCCAGAAGCCGGACGACAGCGCGGGACGGCCGCCGTCTCCGGGGCGGCGCACCCATTGGACCTGACCCAGGATGAAGGGCTCGTACTTCTGCGGGTTATAGGCATCGTGAACGGTGAATTCGACGGCGTTCGTGGACGTGGACACTGGTTCCTCCTCGGATTGCTGACAACTCCGCAATTGCTTAGTTGGGTAGTGCGTCACAGCTAAGCATTTGCTTAGGTTCGAAGTCAATACCTGGTTTGCAGCGGCTACAATCGGTGGCATGGGCGGGGAGAAACACGGTGGCTACGGCACGGGGCGGGAAGCCTTGCTCGCCGCGACCGTGCATGTGGTGGCGCGCAAGGGACTGCGGGGCCTGACATTCCGCGCCGTTGCCGAGCACGCCGGCGTCAACAACACCCTGGTGGTCCACCACTTCGGCAAGCGGGATGCCCTCATCGAGGCAGCACTCGAATGGTCTGTGCGCCAGTCGATCGGGCTGACCCGGCTCGAAGCGCTGCCTGCCACCGAGGAGGAGTTCTGCCAAAGCATCCTGTCGCTGATTGCGGACAACCCCGACATCCAGGTCTTCCAGTACGAGATGATCCTGGAGTCGCGGCGGCGCCCCGAACTGGCCGGTCCGGTGCAGCACCTTTACGAAAGCTACATTGCAGCGCTCTCCGACGGCCTGGAGCGGATCGGCTTCGGCGGGCAGGAGGGTGCTGCCCAGGCCGCCTTTGCGGCGTTGGACGGCCTGGTCCTGCAGCTCCTGGCGGGCGCCGACTCCAAGGGCGTCGAGGCGGCCATCCGCTACCTGTGGACCGCTTTGGGCGGCCGCGTAAACACTCCGGCGGTCCACGCCAGCTGATATCGGACGGAGTCGCCGGTCCCTGCTCCCGCTCGGCCTCGTCGACGAGCTGTTCCAGATGATTCACCCGCTGGTACTAGGCTCGGGCCGCCGCTTGTTCGGGCCGGACCACGACCCGCGCCGGCTGCGGCTGGTCGACGCCGCGACCACCTGGACGGGGGCGCTGATGGTGACGTACCTGTCGGCGTAGCGGCTTTCCTCCCGGTGACATCGGCTCCATACTCGATCTAGGTGTGGCCGAACACGACAGTTGGCGGTGATCATGACGGATGCGAGCAGCCGCAGGATTGACCTGCCCCTGGTCGACCACCACTGCCACGGCGTCGTCGACGCCGAACTGAGCGAGGCCGAGTTCCGGGACCTGGCCACGGAGTCCGGCTGGCCGGCGCCGGCAGGCACGGACAGCCTCGACTCGCCCTTCGGCCTGGCGGTTCGGCGCTTTTGCGCACCAGTCCTCGGACTCGAACCGAATGCGCCCGTAAATGAATACCTGGCGCACCGCAGGAGCATTGGGGCAGTCGAAGCGAACAGCCTGCTGCTTCGCAGCACCGGGACGTCCGACTACCTCCTGGACACGGGCATCCGGGATGCACGGCTTCCCGACCCCGCCGCCATGGCCGTGCGCGCCGATGCCCGCGTTCGCGAGATCGTCCGCATCGAGAGTTTAGCCGAGGACCTCGCGTCCGAATCCACTGCGGCCGGCTTCGTGGCGAAGTTCCCGGAGACGCTGGCAGCCAGAACCCGGGAGGCTGTCGGAGTGAAATCCATCATCGCCTACCGCCACGGGTTCGATATCCCGGCGGAACGGCCCTCCGGGCGTGAAGTGCTCCAGGCGGCTGATGAATGGTTCCGAACAGCCGAGGGGAGCGGGTCCTTCAGGGTTACCGACCCGGTGCTGCTGAGGTTCGGGCTTTGGTCGGGGATCGACACGGGCCTGCCTGTTCAGCTCCACACGGGGTATGGCGACTCGGACGTCCAGCTCTTCCGGGCTGATCCATCCCGGCTCAATCCGCTGTTCCGCGCCACCAGGTCACTGGGCATCGATTTCATGCTGCTGCACTGCTACCCCTTCATCAGGGAAGCCGGCATTCTAGCCCAGGTCTTCCCGCACGTTTACCTGGACGTGGGTCTGGTTTCGCATTACCTAGGGCCCAGTGCCGGCACCGCAATCCGTCAGGCGATGGAAGTCGCACCTTTCAGCAAGATCCTCTACTCATCGGATTCCTACGGCCTTGCCGAGCACTACGCTGTCAGCGCCGCCAGCTGGCGGACTTCGTTCGCGGCCCTGATGGACGGCTGGATCGCCTCGGGCTGGGCAACCGCGGACGACGCGGAAAGGATCGCCTCGATGGTCGGCTCGGAAAACGCCAGACGCGTCTACAACCTGAATCCATGATGTTCAACGCCCATCACCTGAGCAAGTCGTCTGAAGCATGGAAAGGAACGCTGTGACCTCAAATCCAAAGACGGATATGGATCTCCAGTACGTCAGGGCTCTTGTCATTTCCTGCCTGGACAACGCGGGTGTATCAAGGGTCAAGGTACTGCCGGGGCCCAAGGTTGAAGATGCCTTCTCCAATGGCTGCGGCGTCTCAGTTAGCGTCGGAGTCCTGCTGGCCGCTGACGACCACGTCACCCGGTCATCAGCAATCGATCCCATCGTTGGAGACCTGCGGGGCATGCCTGACCGCTCGGCTGTTGCTGTCATCGACAAGTCCACCGGCCTCGCCTGGGTGCCGGCCGACCTGGTGGACATGCGGGGTGCCCCTTATCCAACCTGCCAGCGCACGGCACTCAAACGGGTTTCAGCCGAATGGGCCGCGGCAGGACTGGAGGTTTCCGTGGGCCTCGAGCTGGAGTTCACGGTGTTCGGCGGCACTCAGGACGCGCCTGTGCTGGCGCACGAGGGTCCTGGCTATGGTGCGGCCGCCTTCCTGCAGCTGGAAGCATGGAGCCTGGACGTACTGACAGCGCTTGTGGAAGCCGGCGTTCCGGTGGAACAGATCCACCCCGAGTATGGCCGGGGCCAGGTGGAAATCGCTCTGGCCCCGCGGAACCCGGTCCAGGCCGTGGATGATTACCTCCTGACCCGGTTCATCGTTGCCAGGGTCTCCCGCCGGCATGGACTGCACGTTTCTTACTCGCCGATAGCGGATTCCACAACTGCGACCAACGGATGCCACATCCACTTCTCCGCGAGGAACGGCGACGGCAACGTCTTCTACGACGCAGCAGCCGGCACCGGGATGAGCCCCGCCGGCGAGAGCATGATCGCGGGCGTCCTCGGGAAACTGGCTGAAAGTGCATCATTGCTCGGCGGAAGCGCCCTGAGCCTGGCCCGGCTCCAGCCGCAGCAGTGGGCGGGCGGCTTCATCTGCTGGGGCACGGGCAACCGCGAGGCCGCCGTGCGCTTCGTGCCGGGCCTCAAAGGCTACGAGGACAGGCAATCGAACGTGGAAGTGAAATGCTGCGATGGCGCCGCCAACCAGTACCTCGCCGTGGCAGCAATCCTTGCAGCCGCACTCGAGGGCTTCAGCGGACAGCTGCAACTGCCCGCCGAGGTCACCGTGGACCCCGGCACATTGAGCGGGGAGGAACGGGAGCGCCTGGATATCCGGACATTTGCCCCCGACATGTTCACGGCTTTAGACGATCTGGACGGCAGCAGTTTCCTCCGCACAGTGTTGGGCCATGAGTTGGTGGATGCTTATGTGGCGGTGCGGAGGGGCGAATCGGAGCGGTTTGCAAAGCTCGACCGTGAGTCAGTCATCGCCGCCCTGCGGTGGCGGTACTAGCAGGAGATGACCCCGTCCGAAGCCTTCAATGCAGGTGCAGCATTCGAACGCCTGGCCCGCCAGGTGCAAAACGTCCAAGGGCTGCACCGGCAACTCCACGCCGAGCCCCGGGTTTCGGGGGATGAGGGCGACACCCTGGCCACGCTGATGAACGAGCTGCCGGACGCATTCCGAAAGGAAACCCTCACCGGAAACATCGGCATCGTCCGTCTCGGCGGCGCCGGCGTCTCGGTGGCGATCAGGGCTGAGATGGATGCCCTGCCGATTGTGGAACAGACAGGACTGCCCTGGGCCGCCGGCAACGGCGCCATGCACGCCTGCGGACACGACGTGCACATGGCGGCATTTGTCGCGGTTGCCCGCACGCTGGCACTGACGGTGCCGTTGCCCGTTCCGCTGGTGGGGATTCTCCAGCCCCGCGAGGAAGTCGGCGAATCGGGTGCCCACGACGTGGTTCGGTCGGGGGCCCTGGCGGCCCAGCAGGTGGGGGCTGTTGTCGGGGCACACCTGCAGCCGGCGTTGGATTCCCTGGCCTATTCCTGCATGCCCGGACCGGTCAATGCCGCCGCCGACGAATTCGAACTGGTCCTCAGCGGCCGGCCGGCTCATGGCGCCTATCCCCATCATGCTTCGGACGCCCTTCTTGCCGCCAGTGCCTTTGTGGTTTCCTGCCAGCAAATCGTTGCGCGCAACATGGATCCCACGATGTCCGCAGTACTCACGGTCGGGACCATTCATGCCGGCGGCAGCCCCAATGCAATCCCGGAAGAGGCTACGGTGACCGGAACCATCCGCACCATGACGGAACCGCAACGCCACATGATCCACACCCGTCTGCGCCAGGTGGCAAACGGCGTCGCCACTGCCCACGACTGCGCGGTGCGCCTCGAAATCCGGAAGGGTGAGCCGATTCTGGAAAACGACGCCGAACTTGCCGTCGGGATCGGGCGTCACCTTGGCGCTCAGGGGTATGAGGTCCGGGAGTTCCGTTCGTATGGATCCGATGATTTCGCCTTCTATGCCTCAGCGGCCCGCGCGGTGATGATCTTCACCGGGATGCCTGCGGCGAGCGGCAACCTGCACGCCAGCACATTCGCACCGGATGAACAGGCCATCGGCCGGGTGGCAACTGCCCTGCTCACCGGGTACCTGGTTGCCGCCCAGGTGCTCGGCCGGGGGAGTGCATAAGGCACCACCCCAACCCATCAGGAATCGAGAAGCCGGGCCGCAGCAAGGGACATTAGGGTGAGGAGTGCGATGAATCATAACCAGGAGGGCGCATGCCATACACCGTAGACTTCCAGAACGTTTCCACCGTCGGCCTGGAGTCGTCCCCAGTGGCGGAAGCTTTGGCGGGACTGCGTGCCAACGAGGCGCGCTATTACAAGAACAAGTACGACCACGTGTTCACCGTCGAACCAGCCAGCGAGGCGCCGGAAACGCTCGACTGGGTGAACCGCATCCTGTCCGATGAGCGCAACATCGCGTTCTCAGCCCGGCCGCTCGAGGTCACCTCCTTCGAGGTGGACGGCCTTCGGATGGCCTATGTTTTCTACGAATCCGGGCTGTCCGTCAACGTCATGTACGGCATCGAGGAGGGTGCGAAGCGGGCAGTCGGATTCAAGCTCTCCCAGGGCATGGAAGTTCCCGAGGAACTCTCATCCAGCTTCAAGTTCGCACGCCAGAAGTCGAAGCTGGCCGGGGAGATCCGCGGCTCCTACTTCGTGATCAAGGGCGAGTACTAAGCGGCCCTGCGAAGGCGACCGGCCGCCGTCGTATTAGCTGACCGCTACTCGGCGGCCGGCGCTTTTGCTGCCTTTGCGGCAGCCTTGGCTGCCTGCTTGCTGGCGCGCACCTTCGTCAGCGACTCCGGGTCCACGATGTCGGCAACTGAGAGGTAGGAACCCTCCTCGCCGTAGTGGCCGGCGGCCTCACGCCAGCCCGGCGCCTGGAGCCCGCACTGCTTGCCGAGCAGCGCCAGGAAGATCTTGGCCTTCTGTTCGCCGAATCCCGGCAGTGCCTTCAGCCTGCGGAGGACTTCCTTGCCGTCGGGCTCATCCCGGGTCCAGATGGCGGTTGCCTCGCCGCCCCACTCGCTCTGCACGGCTTCGGCGAGCGCCTGGACGCGGGCGGCCATGGAACCGGGGAAGCGGTGGACGGCCGGACGTTCCTTGAAGACCTCAACGAAGCCTGCAGGGTCATGCTCGGCCACGGCGGCAGGACTGATGGAGCCGATGCGCGCGCGGATCTTTTCGGGTCCGGCGAAAGCCGACTCCATGGTCACCTGCTGGTCAAGCAGCATGCCGGTGAGAAGGGCGAAGGCGTCATCGCTGAGCAGTTTGTCGGCGGCATCGTCGCCGGTTATGTGCAGTTCCATGCGCCCATCCTCCCACTTCCGGCCCGTGTCCCGGGCTCCGCACGGTCAATCCGTGTCAGGATCAGTCATGGTCAACCGCCTGATGCTGCTCGACACCGCGTCCCTGTACTTCCGCGCCTTCTACGGCCTGCCCGACACCCTCCGCCGCGCGGACGGCACCCCGGTGAACGCCGTCCGCGGCCTGCTCGACATGATCGCCCGGCTCACCACCGACTACGGCGCCACGCATCTGGTGGCCTGCTGGGATGACGACTGGCGGCCCCAGTGGCGGGTGGACCTCATTCCCACCTACAAGGCCCACCGGGTGGCGGAGGTGGTGGCCGGTGCGGCCGACGTGGAGGTGGTGCCGGACGAACTGGAGGCGCAGATCCCGCTGATCCGCCGCGTGCTGGGCCTGGCCGGCATACCCGTCGTGGGTGTCCCGGAGCATGAGGCCGACGACGTCGTGGGCACCTACGCCAGCCACGCCGGCCTTCCCGTGGACGTGGTGACGGGGGACAGGGACCTCTTCCAGCTGGTCGACGATGACCGCCAGGTGCGTGTGATCTACACCGCCCGGGGCATGCGGAACCTCGAGGTCCTGACCGACGCCGTCGTCGTCGAAAAGTACCGCGTGCTGCCTCAGCAGTACGCCGACTATGCCACCCTCCGCGGCGACGCCTCGGACGGGCTGCCCGGTGTGGCCGGCATCGGCGAGAAGACCGCGGCTGCGCTGCTCCTGGAACACGGCACCCTCGACGGTCTGCTCGCGGCGGCGGCCGATCCAGGCGGCGGGGTGTCCGCGTCGGTGCGCTCCAAGCTCGCCGCCGCCGCAGCCTATCTCAAGGTGGCCCCCGCCGTCGTCAATGTGGTGCGCAATCTGGAGCTGCCGTCCCTGGAGGAAGCGGGCGCGGAACTGCATGCCGTCACCGGTGAGGCGAGGGAGGAACTGGAGCGGCTCGCCACGGAGTGGAACCTCGGCGGCTCGGTCCGGCGGCTGCTGCAGGCGCTGGACCAGCGGCCGTGATCGGCCGCCGGTGCAGCGGAAATGACCAGGTCCAGGGGATAGCCCGACGCCGGGTCCTTACTTTCCCAGCCCGGCCTCGGCCATCAGTTCCGTCAGCCACGGCCGGTGTTCGCGGTGGAAGGTCAGCCCCTCCGGCAGTCCCTGCACGGAGGCCTCGGAACCCGTGATGTCGATGGTGATCCGGCCGGTCCCCATGGGTGCGTTGGTGATGTGCAGATCGCCATAAGAGGCGGGCAGCACCGGATCCATCCACACGCCGCCGCGGGACACGTGGGCGTCGTACCGCATGAGGCTGGTCACCAGCATGATCGGTGTGGTGGCCGCCCACGCCTGCGGGGAACACGCGGTCGGATACGGCACCGGCTCGGTGACCTGGTCCCGGCTGAAGCCGCAGAACAGTTCAGGAAGCCGGCCGTCAGTGTACTCCGCCGCCTCGAGCAGGGCCGTGGCGATCCGCTGCGCCTCCTCCACGAAGCCGTAGCGCAGCAGGCCCGCCGCAATGACCGCGTTGTCGTGCGGCCAGACGGAGCCGTTGTGGTAGCTGGCGGGATTGTAGGCGCCCATGTCGGTGGCCAGCGTTCGGACGCCCCAGCCGCTGAACATCTCCGGGGACATCAGCCGCTCGACTACGAGCGGCAGCTTGTCCTCATCCACGATGCCGTGCCACAGGCACTGCCCCATGTTCGAAGCGCACGCATCAACGGGCCGCTTGTCCCCGTCGAGTGCCACGGCGTAGTACCCCCGGTCAGGCAGCCAGAACTGCTCGTTGAATTTCCTCTTCAGCTCCGCTGCCTCATCGGTGAGCCGCGCCGCCAAAGCGGCGTCACCGGCGTCGTACGCCATCCACGCCCGGGACAAAAACGCCGAGTACACCAAGGCCTGCACTTCGCACAGTGCGATCGGCGGCTGTGCCAGCGAACCGTCGGCAAAGTTGATGCCGTCCCATGAATCCTTCCAGCCCTGGTTGATGAGGCCCTGGTCGTTGAGCCGTTCATACTCGACGAATCCGTCGCCGTCCTTGTCGCCGTATGTCCGGACCCAGTCCAGCGCACGGTCGGCGTGCGGCAGGAGGGCGGCGATGGTGTCTCGGCCGAATCCCCAGCGGCTGACCGATCCGAGCGCCATGACGAACTGCGGGGTTGCGTCGATGCTGCCGTAGTAGGCGGACTTGCCGCCCAGCGCCAGTCCGCTGGAGACGCCCAGCCTGACCTCGTGCAGGATCTTCCCGGGCTCCTCCTCGCTCATCGGGTCCACCACCTTGCCCTGCCGGTCGGCCAGTGTCTGCAGGGTGCCCAGCGCCAGGGACGGGTCCACCGGCAGCGCCATTTCCGATGCCCACAGTGAGTCCCGGCCAAACAGCGTCATGAACCAAGGCGCACCCGCGGCCACCACGATCCGCTCAGGGTGGGCGGGATCCTCGATCCGGAGAGCGCCCAGGTCGTCGTAGCTGCGCCGCAGGGTGCGCTCGATGGAGCGGTTGCCCATGTGGAGCTTGGGAATCTTGGCCACCCATTCCTGCCGGCGCCGGTCGCTGGGGGACAGCTCACCGGCAGCCGGACGGATCAACGACGACGGCGGGACCCCGCCGCCGTTGGCGGCAGGCGCCACGCTCACCCGCGAGCTCCACGCACCGCGCGGCGGGACCACCGTCCGGAACGTCAGGGAGTCGGCAGTGACCTCGGCTCCGCTTGCGTTGACGATGACGCTCTTGACGAGGTCCTGCCAGCCGGCCTTGATCACCAGCGACTCGCCCTCCGGCCGGCGGGATTCCTCCCAGCGCCGCTGGACACGGGCCTCCTTGACCTCGAAGAGGTCCGCGAAATCCGATTCAACACTGAGCGAAACGACGCACTCGGTCTCCGTCGAGGAGTAGTTCCGGATGGTGATCTCCTCGCGGATGCCGGCACCCACCTCCCGCAGGCGCTCCACGATCAGGGGACTGTCCGCGTACCCGTCGGAGCGGGGCACCCGGCCGATGAACAGGGCCCGGTACGGCTCCTTGGTCTCCGCGGTCAGTGCCTCCAGGGGCAGGCCGTTCACTGACAGGTTCCAGCGGGACAGGATGCGGGTGTCCTCGTGGAAGACCCCGTGCGGATGTTCCGGATGGATATCCCCGTTTGCCAAGGAAATACAGAAGGACGAACCCTCCACCAGGGTGACCGTGCCCGCCCCCACCGGACCGGCAGCCGTATCAGCATTCCAGCCAGCAGCCATTTCCGCCTCCTTCGACGGCTCAGGAGGGAGACAGCGCTGTGCGGACCGGAGCCGCACTGCCTCTCGCCGCCTACTCCGTTGGGCATGACGCTACGCTCGAACGCCCCCTGACAAAAGGGTCTCTGGCGGCCTTCGGTGAAGACGGCGAGAATGGTTTCGTGCCCCAACTTCGCGCCGGCACGGACAGCGAGGCGATGAATCCGGCGGCCCGCAAGGTGCAGCGCATCTACCTGACGCTGACACTGGGCAATACCCTTGCGGCATCGTTCATCTGGGGCATCAACACGCTCTTCCTGCTCGATGCCGGGCTCAGCAACCTTGAGGCCTTTGCCGCGAACGCGTTCTTCACCGCCGGGATGGTCATTTTCGAGGTACCCACCGGCGTGGTGGCCGACGGCTGGGGGCGCCGCGTCTCCTTCCTGCTCGGCACCGCCACGCTGTCCGTCTCGACGCTCCTCTACTATCTGCTGTGGCAGCTTTCCGCGCCGTTCTGGGAATGGGCAGTGGTGTCCGTACTGCTCGGCCTGGGCTTCACGTTTTTCTCCGGCGCCGTGGAGGCATGGCTGGTGGACGCGCTGCACTTCTCCGGCTACGACGGCGCGCTGGAGACGGTGCTCGGCCGCGGCCAGATGGTGTCCGGAACCGCCATGCTCATCGGGTCAGTCGCGGGCGGGGTGATCGCCCAGGCCACCAACCTCGGTGTGCCGTTCCTGCTCCGGGTCGGCGTGTTGCTGGCGATGTTCGGAGTGGCCCTGTGGCTCATGCACGACGTCGGCTTCACCCCAGACCACGCGGCGCGCCCCCTCCAGGCGGTGCGCGCCGTCCTTTCGGCGTCCATCGAGAACGGCCTGAAAAATCCGCCCGTGCGGTACGTGATGCTGTCCGCGCCCTTCACTGCCGGCGTCGGGATTTATGTTTTCTATGCCCTGCAGCCTTTCCTGCTTGAGCTGTTCGGCGACCGTGGTGCGTACGCCATCGCGGGTCTGGCGGCGGCCATCGTGGCGGGGGCCGAGGTCCTCGGCGGCTGGCTGGCTCCCCGCTTCCGGCGCCTGGTCCGCAAGCGCACCACGGTGCTGATCCTCAGCGGCGCAGTCAGCGCACTGATCCTGGTGGCGCTCGGGTTCACCCGTGAGTTCTGGGTGGCCCTGGTACTGCTGGCTGTGTGGGCGCTGGTGGCCGAGGTGGGGATCCCGGTGGGGCAGGCGTACCTCAACGACATGATCGACTCCAGGCAGCGGGCCACGGTGCTCAGCTTCGCCTCGCTCATGGGCTCCAGCGGCGGCGTGGTGGTGCAGCCGGTGCTCGGCCGGGCAGCCGACGTATACGGCTATTCAGCGTCGGTGGCGTTCAGCGGCGTGATTCAGCTGCTCGCCGTGCCGTTCCTGTATGCCAGCCGCAGGCAGGGCGCCGCCGCTGACGAAGCACACAGCCGGTGACCGGGCGCGAAAGTGGGCAGGTCTGAAACTCCGGGCCGGTGAATGTTTGCCGTTGAGTGTCCTTCCGCCGCGGAGTAGCGTGACAGTACCGTCAACCCGCATTACTCACACCAGGGAGCGACCATGCCATACCTGAGAAGCCGAGTAGCAGCCGTCACCACGGCACTGGCGATGAGCGTGACGGCGGGGGCAGTCGCCAGCCCCGCGTTTGCTGACGAAAGGGTGACCGAAAAGGCCGCCACGGCCACCGGCTACGGCGGCGCGGTGAGCACCGTGGACCCCGAAGCATCCGCCGCGGCCATCGATATCCTCCGCAGGGGCGGGAATGCGGCGGACGCCGCCGTCGCAGCCGCGGCCACCCTCGGCGTGACCGAGCCCTACAGCGCCGGCGTGGGCGGCGGCGGGTATTTCCTCTTCTACAGTTCGCACACCGGCCATGTGAGCACCATCGACGGCCGTGAGACAGCACCGGCCACCATGCCGCATGACGCCTTCATCGACCCCAAGACCGGCAAGCCCTACAACTTCACCCCGGAGCTCGTCACCAGCGGCGTGTCGGTGGGCGTACCCGGCACGCCGGCAACGTGGGAGCGCGCCCTGGACCGGTGGGGAACCAAGGACCTTGATGACGTCCTCGAACCCGCCATCAAAGTGGCCGACCGCGGCTTCGTGGTGGACGATACCTTCCGCCAGCAGACCCTGGACAACAAGCTGCGCTTCGAGGCGTTCACCTCCACCAGCAAGCTCTTCCTCCCCGGCGGTGACGCACCCGCCGTCGGCAGTATCTTCAAAAACCCGGACCTCGCCGCAACCTACCGGCTGTTGGCAGACAAGGGCACCCGCGGCTTCTATCACGGCGCGCTCGCCAAGGAGATCGCCGCAGCGGTGCAGGCTCCGCCGAAGACCAAGACTACCAAACTGCCCATCCCGGCCGGCCACCTGACGACGGCGGACCTGGCCAAGTACCGGGCCCTGAACCAGCGGCCCACCCATGTGGAATACCGCGGCCTGGATGTCTACGGCATGGCTCCGTCGAGCAGCGGCGGCACCACGGTGGGCGAGGCGCTGAACATCCTTGAGCCGTTCGACGTCGCCGGGATGTCCACGCCCAGCGCGCTGCATCACTACCTCGAAGCGAGCGCGCTCGCCTTTGCGGACCGCGGCAAGTACGTGGGCGACCCCGCCTTCGTCGACGTTCCCACCAACGCACTCACGGACCCGCTGTTCGGCAAGGAACGCTCATGCAAGATCAACCCCAAGCTGGCGGCCGTGAAGCCCGTTGCGCCGGGTGACGTGGCAAATTACGACGGCGCGTGCCCGGCACCCGCGGCGGCCCCCGCCACCGAGAAGGACACCGAGAACATCTCCACCACCAACCTGACGGTCGCCGACAAGTGGGGCAACGTCGTCGAGTACACGCTCACCATCGAGCAGACCGGCGGCGCAGGCATTGTGGTTCCCGGCCGCGGCTTCCTGCTGAACAACGAACTGACCGACTTCTCCACCGTGTACGACCCGAAGGATCCGAACCGGATCGACCCCGGCAAGCGGCCGCGCTCCTCGATGTCGCCGACGATCATCCTCGAGGACGGCGACCCGTTCCTCGCCCTCGGCTCGCCCGGCGGCTCGACGATCATCACCACCGTCCTGCAGACCATCCTGAACAGGGTGGATCTGGGGATGAACATCTCTGATGCCATCGCGGCTCCGCGGGCGGCGCAGCGCAACTCGGCCAAGGTCACGGCGGAACCCGGGTTCATCGCGCTTTACGAAAAGCAGCTGATGCCGTTCGGGCACGTGTTCACGCCGTCCGGCGACGCGTTCACGTCGGCAGCGGAGATCGGCGCAGCCACCGCCATCGAGTTCAAGTCAGGCGGGCGCCTCGTTGCCGCGGCCGAGCCCGTAAGGCGCGGGGGAGGCTCCGCCATGGTGGTCAAGCCCGCGAGGTGAGTCCCGCCGTCGGCCTTCGCTTCTGCTAGGGCCGGCCGTCGCCGGAACCCGGCAGCAGCTGCCGGTTCCGGATCTGCGACGGTCCGAACTCCGCGGCGAGCGGACGTATCTCCCAGGAGCCGCTGCTATCCCGTGACCGGTGTCCGCCCAGCCGGTCCGGCCGTGACCTGCCCTCCCATGAGTGGTCCTGTGACTTCGGCTTGCCCACGGCAACGTGGGGCCGCCACCGCGGATACCTGTAGCCCAAGGCACGGGAGCTGAGGATGAAGTCATCGGGGTTGTCCACCAGCAGGTCGTCCAGCAGCTCACGGAGGGCCTGCACGAGCGAGACCTGGAAGTCGCGCACGTTTTGGGGAACGTCCACCTCGAGGCCGGACACCCTGCCGCCGCCCAGCAGGACCAGCCGCTCCGCCGTTCCGGAGAAACCCTCCAGCACGGGCAGCGCACGCAGCCAGTCCGCCGTCATGGCGGTGGCCTCGGCGGGATCGGTGGCGCCCTTGGTCCAGTCTGCAACGTCGGCGGCGAAATCCTCCAGGATGCCGATGTGGAGCAGGGTCATGTGCAGGCCCTGCGGCCTGCGCAGCCCGTCCGCGTAGGCGGCGAGCTGTTCGTAGTCCGCGGGTTTGGTGCCGACACTGAGCACCGGAACCTCAATTGTGATGCGGGGAAGCCTCAGCATCCGGACCTCCTGTCCCTGCCCGCCGTCGCGATTTTTCGCCTGTGGATGTTGCCATTATGCGCTTCATAAGGTTCCCCAAGGTTTTCCCAACTTCCGGAGCCGACCATGTGCCCGGGGTGCAAGCTGTATGGCTACGGAGACTAAACCGAACAACAGTGAGGACATGCCATGGGCGAGCTACGGAAACTCGGCACGATCGGGAGCCTTGGGCTGCTGCTGTCGGGCAGCCTGATTTTCGGTTCATCACCGGCTGCACTGGCGGCCACCTGCCGTCCCGGAACGGCAGTCCCGGTGACCAACCTCGGGGGCAAGGTACTGACCGCCACGACCTTCGAGGGCAACACCATTGCCCCGTTCGTGGCCACGCGGTCGGGCATCGCCACAGTGGCCGTTGCAAGCCCCATGGCCCACAGCGGCACCTGCTCGGTCCGGCTGCGGGCCACCAATACCGTCGGGTCTGTGGCCAACATGGGATTCGGCCTGGGAGCCGGCACCAATCGGGCCAGCGCGGACGCCTGGGTCAACATCGTTTCCGGCGGTCTCCGGGGGAACAACGTGCCCTATGTGCGGTTCTTCTCCGGCGGCACGCGCATTGCAGACGTGTTCCGTGACAACGCCACGGGCATGCCCTGGCTGCGGACCACGAACCCCAACGGGACGTTCTCGTACACCAGGCTCCTGGCCCGGAACATGACCCTGAACACCTGGCACCATGTGCAGATGCAGGTCAGAGCCAATGGCGACAAGTCGTCGATTGCGATCTGGCTCGACGGCGCCCGGGTGTTCGCCAACAACAGGGTGGCCCTCGGCGGCACGAACCTGAGCAAGGTCCAGTTCGGCGCCGAGCACCCGCGCCAAATGGGCGACGCTTACGTCGACGACGTCGTGGTCCGGCAATAGCCGGGTTCCAAAGCTCCTGCACGGTCTGCTTCCCCAGGCCGTGCAGGTCCGGGCGTGGGCTCTGGGTTTCTTTAAGTGCCACCTGGTTTTCGTTCTTAGGCGGTCTAAAGAAACTTTTCGATGTGGTCCCCTTGGGGTGTACTTTCCATCCTTAAATTGTCGTAGCCCCCTGTCATGCTGTGGGTATGGATGCGACGGCAGCGGT
>NZ_JBHUSE010000025.1:0-70382 GCF_042674585.1 Arthrobacter sp. NPDC057013 | reverse complement strand
CTGAAGGTCGACGGCGAGGTGGGCAACAAGAAGACCTACGACCCCCGCGTCTGGGGCGCCTCCGCCGAAGCCGGCCTCGCCGCCCGCGTTGTCGAAGCAACCCAGCAGCTCGGCTCCGCCGGCAAGACCTTCTAACCCTGAAAGCGATCACATGAGTAACTCATCAGCAACCAACGGACCGGCAGCCGGGGCTGTCTACCGCGTCCACATAGGCACCGATCACGCGGGCCTCGAACTGAGCCGCACGCTCCATGACGAGCTGACGAGCCTGGGGTTTAACGTGGTGGACCACGGCCCCACAGAGTACGACGACCAGGACGACTACCCGGCTTTCTGCATCAGTGCCGCTGAGGGCGTCGCGCGCGACAACAACGACAACCGGCCAAGCCTGGGAATCGTCATCGGCGGCTCCGGCAACGGTGAGCAGATCGCAGCCAACAAAGTCAGGGGCATCCGCGCCGCTTTGGTCTGGAACGAGTCAACTGCACGCCTTGCCCGGCAGCACAACGACGCGAACGTCATCGCCATCGGCGCCCGCGAGCACACGCCGGAGGAATGCCGCCAGCTGGCGGTCCTCTTCCTGCAGGAGCCTTTCACCGAGGAGTCCAGGCACAAGCGCCGCATTGCGCAGATCGCCGACTACGAAACCTGCCTCACCCCACTGGCATGCGAGATTAGCCGAAGGGACGCGCTGGAACGCATGGGCCGCAGCGTGGGAATCCCACAACTCGTTTAGCTGGGCACATCCACGACGTCGGCACTCACGTTCCCGAGTCCCGACACGTCGATGTTCGTGTCCTGGGTGGTAGACGGACGCAGCCTGGTTGGCGAGATCTAACCCTGGAGGAGTTTTTGTCCAGATATCCCAACTTACAAGGGCTTTAGAGCCCATTATCTGGACAAAAACTCGGGAGAGTTACGGGAAATACGACGCCGGCTGGTCACCTTGTGCGACGGCCGGCGTCGTTGCTAATCAAGAGCCGAACGATGCCGGGAGCCTGTCCTCACGCCGGGTCTAGCGGCGCCACTTCCCTAAAAGGCTGGGGGTTCGGAGGGTGGGGGTTTGGGTGCCGTGGGGTGATCCGGGGTGCGGCGCCGCCCGTGCCGGGTCCGGGTGCGCTGCAGCGCCATCGTGGCGAACGTTTCGGACTGCCCGGCCGGGAGGGAGCGGGCCTGGTCCAGGATAATCCTGGCGTGCGCCTCGGAGATCTCCCCATCCTCGACCGCTTCAAGGACCTCCCACTGGGACGTGGCCAGGTCCCCGGCATCATTCAACCAGCGCGCGGCGGTGCCTTCGGAGAGGGCGCAGGCGGTGGACACCTCGCTGACGGCCAGCGCATGGGCCTCGTCCCCGCCAAAGCGCACCGGCTGGTTCTCCGCCCGCGGGGGTGACTCTTCGCCGATGGCTTCCCCGACCCGCGCCAGCGCGCGCATCTTCACCGACGTCGCCCACGCGATGACCCGGCCGGCCGATTCCACCACGCCCAGCGCCTCCTCGGCCGTCAGGAACGAGGGAAGCGGAACGCTCAGGGTGCCGGCCAGCAGTGAATCCTCCCGCTCCGTGAAGTCTACGGCCGGAACCCACACCCCGTCACCGCTGACCGCCATAACTTCCATGCCACACCCCCTCCCGGACACCGTTCCGAACACTGTGCCGGCATCCCCCAACCGGACACTCCCAGACTAGGTGGAGGGTACGACAATTTAGGCTGAGCCCGGGGTAGGGCCTCGAGGATCCGTTCGCGCTGAGGTGGGTCCGCGCTGAGGCAAATTCGACTAGGCCGTGGCTTCGTCGTTCTCGTTGGGGTCAGCAGCGGGCGTGTGGTCGATCTGGGCTGATTCGATGAGCTGCGTCATGGCAACGTGGATGTCCTCCGCCTGCGCACGGGTGAGGCCGAGCTTGGCCAGCATGGTGCCGGGGACGCCCATGGCCTTGTTGCGCAGCGCCGTACCTTCGGGGGTCAGGCCGACCGCAAGGGACCGTTCATCGCCGGGAACGCGGCGGCGGGTCACGTATCCCAAGGCCTCGAGCCGCTTAAGCAGCGGGGAAAGAGTGGCCGGAACCAGGAGGAGGGTGTCACTGATTTCCTTGACGGACCGCGGGCTCTTCTCCCACAGCGCCAGCATGACGAGGTACTGCGGGTGGGTCAGGTTCAGCTCCTGCAGCACGGGCCGGTAGGCGCCGATGACGGTGCGCGAGGCGACAGCCAGAGCGAAGCAGAGCTGCCGCTCGAGCAGGAGGTCTTCGTCGCTCCCTGAGGGGGAAGTCATGAAGCCATGATATCGAAGTGCCGAAACCTCCTACGGGAACATGGCGAGAAACAGGAACGCGGCGAACAGCACCAGATGGATTGCCCCCTGCAGCCGCGTGGCACGACCGGGCACCACGGTAAGTGTTCCTACGATGACGGTCAGCAGGAACAGGACTATCTGCGTGCCGCCGAGCCCAAGCGTGAGCGGTCCCTGCAGCCAGATGCTGGCCACGGCGATGGCAGGAATCGTCAGGCCGATGCTGGCAATCGCCGAGCCGTAGGCCAGGTTGAGGCTGATCTGGATCCTGTTCCGCGATGCGGCCCGGGTGGCGGCAAGGCCCTCCGGCAGCAGCACCAGAAGTGCGATGACAACGCCCACGAAGGATTCGGGGATCCCGGCCCGGCTGACGCCCGCCTCGATGACCGGGGATACGGTTTTGGCCAGTCCGACGACGGCGACCAGCGCCGCGCACAGCAGCGCCAGGCTTGTGTAGGTGGCCCGGTTAGTCGGGGTGGGGCCATGCCCGTCGTCTTCGCCGTCGTCGGGAGAAACGACGGGAAGGAAAAAGTGGCGGTGGCGGACGGTCTGGGTCAGCACGAACACGCCGTACAGGGCAAGCGAGGCCACGGCCGCGAAGCCCAGCTGCAAGGGTGAAAACTCAGGCCCGGGCCGCGACGTCGTGAAGGTCGGCAGGACCAGCGTCAGGGTTGCCAGTGTGGTGACCACTGCCAGGGCGGCGCCGGCGCCCTCCGGGTTGAACCGCGGAATGCCGTACCTGCGGGCGCCAACGAGCAGGGCGATTCCCACGATGCCGTTGGCGGTGATCATGACGGCGGCGAAGACAGTGTCCCGTGCCAGCGAATGGCTGCCCTCGCCGCCGGACGCGATCAGCGTGACGATAAGGGCCACCTCAATGATGGTCACGGCGACGGCCAGCACAAGCGAGCCGAAGGGCTCGCCGACGCGGTGCGCCACGACTTCGGCATGATGCACCGCCGCCAGGACGGCGCCTACCAGGACCACCGCGATGACGGTTGCCAGCACCGGGCCGGGGGAGACTCCCCAGGTCACGGCCAGCACGATCAGGCCGACGACGGGAACGACGGCGGTCCAGGACGATCGGAGCCGGGCCAGCACAGCGCTATCTTCTCAGTGCTGGCCCTTCGGAGCTAGCCCTCCGGTGCTAGCCTTCACACTCCGAGCAGTACTTCTTGCCGTCCTTTTCCCGCGCGAGCTGGCTGCGGTGGTGGACCAGGAAGCAGGACATACAGGTGAACTCGTCCTCCTGCACCGGAACAACCTGGATCAGCAGCTCTTCGTGCGACAGGTCGGCGCCGGGGAGGTCGATGCCTTCGGCGGTGTCGGCTTCCTCCACGTCAAGCAGGGCAGTCTGGGACCCGCCCTGCCGGGACTGGATAGCCTCCAGGGATTCGTTGGCCGGCTGGTCCTCTTGGGCCACGCGAGGGGCGTCGTAGTCAGTTGCCATGGTTATTACTCCTTCGGCTGTGCGCCGGACGACGCACATTTCGCAGGACTCAACGAGTGGGCGCCGCCAGGTATTCCCGGTAACCGGGGACGGGTTAAGGTCCCCAAAGTTTAGAGGATGATTTCGCGGGTCATGCCGAAGGGCACCTGGTCGGAAAGCGTGGCGGTGTAGCTCCCGGGCCGGTTGCGCGTCACCATGATCCCGTGTGTTCCGGTGACCATGGCCGCCTCCTGAAGGCACTTGACGGCGGCATCAAGCCGTTCGTCGAGGATCTGGCGGTCGTCGACCTGGATGTCGATGGTGTTGGTGGTGCTGGGCATGGATGTCCTTTGGGCTGTTGAAAAGTCTTGAGCTGTGCTGAGTTTTGAAACCGCTGTTCTTGGGCCGCTCGCGTATCGGCGGCAGGGCATTCCGCACTGTCTGCATACGCAGCGACTGCCGGTGCCAGTATGGGCGGCCTGTAGGCCGCTGGTGCACCGCCCCCACGGGCTCTGATGGAAGCCTGCGCACGCGTACGGTTCGCGTGCATCATGTCGGTGCTCTGCATAAAAGTAGAACGGCGAGGCCAGCACTTTGTCAACGTATTGGGGGCGGCGGGTTAGGCTGTTCTGTGCTTCGTCTGAAACGCCTCGCGGTTCTCAGCCTTTTCGCGTTCTGCGCCATCACGGCATGTGCGTTCTGGCTGCTCGGTGCGAGCAACGCGGGCGTGTCCGGTGCCGGAGCGCACGCAGCCCAGCCAGCACCGCCGCAGGCGGCGGGGAAGTTCGTGCCGCTGGCCGGCGGGAGTGCGCATGCCGTGAACATCACCAGGACCGTCGACCCGGGCTGGCTGGCCCGGACCGCTGTAAAAACAGGAATTCCCGCGCGTGCCCTCCGGGCGTACGTTGCCGCGGCAGGCATGGCGAACGCAGACTCGCCTGCGTGCGGGATCGGCTGGAACACGGTGGCCGCCGTCGGATTCGTGGAATCCGTGCACGGATCCCTCGGCGGAGGACGGCTTACGGCTTCGGGGGAGGTGAGCGGCCCGATCGTCGGGCCCGGGCTGAACGGTGACGGCTTCGCCGCCATTGCCGACACCGACGGGGGCGCGCTGGACGGTGACGCCCGCTGGGACCGCGCCGTCGGACCCATGCAGTTCATCCCCGCCACTTGGGAGCTGGCAGGAAAGGACGCCAATGGCGATGGTGTGGCCGATCCGCACAACATCGACGACGCCGCGTTGAGCGCCGCCGGCTACCTGTGCGCCGGCGGCCGGGACCTCACCACGGCCCAGGGCTGGAGCGACGCCATCTGGTCCTACAACCAGTCCGAGGCCTACCTGGGTCAGGTGGGCGACAAGGCTGTTGAGTACGCGGAACAGGCCGGGCCCACCAAGTAGGCCCGGCCTGCCACCGCAGATCCTGTTCAGTCAGTCGGGGTTTTACACCCGGTGCGGTGACCCCAGTTCCACGGGCTCCTCGTCCATCAGGTACGCGGACTCGGAGTGCGCGGCGATGTCGATGCCGCGAAGTTCGGCAGCCTCGTCGATGCGGAGGCCCATGGTGATGTCGAGGATCTTGGCGATGACCCAGGTGGCCGCAAAGGAGTAGGCGAGCGTGGCCGCGGTTGCCACCGTCTGGATGCCCAGGAGGTCAAACCCTCCACCGTAGAACAGCCCGCTGACCTTGTTCGGGGCCGCGTCCGTGGCGAAGAAACCGATCAGCAGGGTTCCGATGATGCCGCCAATGAGGTGCACGCCGACGACGTCGAGCGAGTCGTCGAAGCCGAGCCGGAACTTCAGTTCGATGGCCAGGGAGCAGACGGCCCCGGCGATCAGTCCGATGGCCAGTGCGCCGAGCGGGCTCACGGCGCCGCACGCCGGGGTGATGGCGACGAGGGCCGAGATCAGTCCGGACGCGGCGCCCATGCTGCTGGCGCTGCCGAGCCTGAGGCGTTCCACCAGGGTCCAGGCGAGCAGGCCGGCGGCGCCGGCCACGGCGGTGTTCAGGAAGACCACCGACGCCGAGTGTCCGGCGGTGAGGGCGGAGCCGGCGTTGAAGCCGAACCAACCCGCCCACAGCAGTCCTGCTCCGACCAGCACCAAAGGGCGGCTGTGCGGCCTGACGTGCTCGCTCTTCGGCCAGCCCGCGCTGCGTCCCAGGACCAGTGCGAGGGCCAGGGCAGCGATTCCCGCGTTCATGTGCACCGCCGTGCCGCCCGCGAAGTCGATCGCCTTGAGGTTGTTGACGATCCAGCCGCCGGTGACGGAACCGTCCGCGGAGCTGAAGGCGAAGACCCAGTGGGCCACCGGAAAGTACACCACCGTTGCCCACAGGGCGGAGAAGGTCATCCACGCGCCGAACTTCATTCGCCCCGCCGCGGCTCCGGCGATGATGGCGGTGGTGATGCCGGCGAAGAACAGCTGGAAGGCTGCGAAAAGCGCTGGCGGGATGGCGGCGTCGGAGTCTTCGGCCAGCAACTGGTCCATGCCGAGGTACTCGGTGACGTCACCGATGAGGCCGGCCCCGCCGACGGAATTGCCGAACACCATCGAGTAGCCGAACACCGCCCAGAGGACGGCGACCACGCTGACCCCGCCAAAGCACATCATCATCATGTTCAGGATGCGGCGGGAACCCACCATGCCTCCGTAGAACAGGGCAAGCGCGGGGATCATCATGCAGACCAGGGCGCTCGCGGCGAGAATCCAGGCAACATCTCCAGAGTTCATGGGACTCCAATCAGGGAACGGGCTGAGTAGTGTGGTGAAACAATGATTCACTTCAGTGAACTTCGGTGGGTTTCGGCGCGGTTAACTTCCCGTTGCGATCGCCGCCAGGGCCCGTCTTCCGGATTTAACAATCGGAGCGCTCTTTTGTAACATCACTTTGGCTACTGTGGTTCAACAACGTTTCAGCTCAGGTAACACCGAACCGAACAGGACAGTTCCGATGACAAGCCTCGCAACACCTGAAGTAGCAACGGAGCCGGCCGTTTCGCTGGGAGCCGGCCGGATCTCCCTTGCTGACATCGCCAAGGCCCACGAGGTCCGCTTCCTGCTGGCCACCTTCGTGGACATGACCGGCAAACCGTGCGCCAAGCTGGTGCCCGTCGAAGCCGCCGGCGAGCTTGAGGCTGGGGCCATGGGCTTTGCCGGCTACGCAGCCGGTCTCATCGGCCAGAAGCCGCAGGATTCAGACCTCATCGCCGTTCCCGACCTGGCGTCATTCACCCCTTTGCCGTTCATCAGAGAGGGCCTCGCGCTGGTCCACTGCGACCCCTACGTCGACGGCAAGCCCTGGCCCTACGCGCCGCGCGTTATCCTCAAGAACACCCTCGCCCGCCTGGCCGGGAAGGGGATGCAGGCAAAGATCGGCGCCGAGGTGGAGTACTTCCTCGTTAACAAAAACGCCGACGGCACCCTGAGCACCGCGGACACCCGCGACGATTCACCCCGTCCCTGCTACGACGCACGCGGCGTTACCCGCATGTATGAGCACCTCACCTCGATCTCCACCGCCATGAACAGCCTGGGCTGGGGCAACTACGCCAGCGACCACGAGGACGCCGCGGGCCAGTTCGAGCAGAACTTCAACTACGCCGACGCCCTGACCACTGCGGACCGCGTGGTCTCCCTGCGCTACATCCTGAATATCCTCGCCGAGCAGCGCGGCATGACCGCAACCTTCATGCCCAAGCCCTTCACCGACCGCACCGGCACGGGGCTCCACTTCCACCTGTCCCTGTGGTCAGGTGCGGACGCCCTCTTCCCCGGGGACGACGGCGACCGCGGCCTTGGGCTGTCAGAACTCGCCTATTCGTTCATCGGCGGCCTCCTCGACCACGCCCCGGCACTGCAGGCCTTCCTCGCGCCGACGGTGAACTCCTACAAGCGCACCGGCGCGACCACCAGTTCCTCCGGGGCAACGTGGTCACCGCGGAAGGCCTCGTTTGGCGGCAACGACCGAACCCATATGGTCCGCGTTCCCGACGAAAAGCGGATCGAGCTGCGGTCCGGGGACGGTTCGGCCAACCCCTACCTCGCCATAGCCACCGCCATCGAGGCCGGGCTCGACGGCATCACCAGGGCGGCGGACCCGGGAGCCCCGTCCGGTCCCGGTGAAGCGCGGCCGGATGCCCACTTGCTGCCGGCAACTCTTCTCCACGCCGTGGAGGCCCTGCGCCGGGACCCCGTCATCCTCGCCAGCCTCAGTGGCGACCCGGCGATCGGCCAGTACTACGCCGATGCCAAGGAAGAGGAGTTCCTGACCTGGCACAACCAGGTAAGCGACTGGGAAATCCGGACCTACCTGACCTCGATCTGAATCCAGCCCCACCTAGAAAAGGACACACACATGTGCGGAATCGCCGCGCTGCAGCTGCGCAACCCCCTGCTGCACTCCCAAATGGGCAGTCTGCTGTCGTCGATGCTGTGCCAGATCGTGGACCGCGGCCCCGACTCTGCCGGCCTCGCCGTCTATGACACCCCTGGCCTCGTGTCCGGCAACACCTCCACGCTCAGCCTCCTGGGCAAGGAGCAGGCCCTGCCGGCGGCCGGAATCGCCGCCGCGCTGGAAAGCCTGCTGCCCGCCTCCGCCGGGACGGCAGTGAAGGTGGTGGGCGACACCACCTTCGTCAGCTCCGCCGTCGACACCGAGCTGCTCGCCAAGGCGGTGCGCGAAACCCTTCCGGAGTCCACCATCATCGGCCGCGGTGAACACGTGGCTGTGATGAAGAGCGTGGGCCATCCGATGGAGGTCGCTGCCGAGCACGGGCTGGAGGCCATGACCGGTAGCCAGGGTCTGTCCCACACCCGGATGGCTACGGAATCGGCCGTCACCGCCGGCGGATCCCACCCGTTTTCGGTGGCCGACGACCTGTGCCTGGTCCACAACGGCTCGTTCTCCAACCACGCCACCATCCGCCGGGACCTGCTGCGCGAAGGCGTGGTGTTCGACTCGGACAATGACACCGAAGTCGGCGCCCGGTACGTCGCCTCGCGGCTGAAGCAGGGCGACACCCTGGAGGAGGCCCTGACCAATCTCGGCAAGGTCTTCGACGGCTTCTACACGCTGGTGGTCACCACCGCCGACAGCATGGCAGTGGTCCGCGACCCCATCGCCTGCAAGCCGGCCATCATCGCCGAAACCGACGACTACGTGGCCATCGCCTCCGAATACCGTGCCCTGGCGTCCCTGCCCGGCATCGACACAGCCCGCATCTTTGAACCGGAACCCGGAAAGGTCTACACATGGTCACTCTGATCGAAACCCAGACGCAGGATTACACCACGGTCCCCGACGGGTTTTCCACCCTCGTGGACCTCGCCGATTTCCCGGTTCGGGGGCTCAACCAAGCCCTGCACGATGCAGTCGACGGGCAGTCCTGGACCGTCGAGAACCCGGGCGGGAAGCACGGCCTCGGCGTCGGCATCAATGCCGCGGTCTATGTCACTATCAACGGCCATGCCGGCTACTACGCTGCCGGGATGCACCAAAAAGGCGAGGTGATCGTCAACGGCAATGCCGGCGTAGGACTCGCCGAGAACATCATGTCCGGAAGGGTCCACGTGAAGGGTGACGCCTCCCAGTCTGCCGCGGCTACCGGCCACGGCGGCCTCGTGGTGATCGACGGCAACGCCGGAGCCCGCTGCGGGATTTCGATGAAGGGCGTTGACATCGTGGTGGGCGGCAACATCGGCCACATGTCCGCGTTCATGGCCCAGGCCGGCCGGCTCGTGGTCTGCGGCGACGCCGGGGATGCCCTCGGCGACTCCATCTACGAGGCCCGCATCTACGTGAAGGGAACCGTCGCGTCCCTGGGCGCGGACTGCATCGAGAAGCCGATGAAGACCGAGCACCTTGAGGAGCTCGCCGGCCTGCTCGCCGCCGCCAACCGCACCGAGAACCCCGCGGACTTCAAGCGTTACGGCTCGGCGCGGAACCTCTACCACTTCAGCGTCCTCAACTCGACGTCTTACTAGAAGGACAACGCCATGACCATCACCTCCCTGGGCGCTCCGGCCCTCCCCACACGGCAGGCCGAAGAGCTCGGCCTGCGTGAATCGGCCACGTTCGACCGCGCCACCATCGCCGACATCCAGCGCGCCGCCGCCACCGGCGTCTACGACATCCGCGGCTGGGGAGCCAAGCGCAAGGTCCCGCACTTCGATGACCTGCTGTTCCTGGGCGCCTCCATGTCCCGCTACCCGCTGGAGGGCTACCGCGAAAAGTGCGATACCGACGTCGTCCTTGGTGACCGCTACGCCTCCAAACCGCTGCACCTGGAGACCCCGGTGACCATCGCCGGCATGAGCTTCGGCGCCCTGTCCGCCAACGCCAAGGAGGCCCTGGGCCGCGGCGCCAGCGAGGTGGGCACCTCCACCACCACGGGCGACGGCGGCATGACCCCCGAGGAGCGCGGGCAGTCCAAGCACCTCGTATACCAGTACCTGCCCTCGCGCTACGGCATGAACCCGGATGACCTCCGCAAGGCCGACGCCATCGAAGTGGTCCTCGGCCAGGGTGCCAAGCCCGGCGGCGGCGGTATGCTGCTCGGCCAGAAGATCACCGAGCGCGTGGCCGGCATGCGCACCCTGCCGGTGGGCATCGACCAGCGCTCCGCCAGCCGCCACCCTGACTGGACAGGACCGGACGACCTGGAGATCAAGATCGGTGAGCTCCGCGAGATCACCGACTGGAAGACCCCCATCTACGTCAAGATCGGCGCGTCCCGGCCCTACTATGACACCGCCCTGGCCGTGAAGGCCGGAGCCGACGTCGTCGTCGTCGATGGCATGCAGGGCGGCACCGCCGCGACGCAGCAGGTCTTCATCGAAAACGTCGGGATCCCCACCCTGGCGGCCATCCCACAGGCCGTCCAGGCGCTGCAGGAACTTGGCCTGCACCGCAAGGTCCAGCTCATCGTCTCCGGCGGCATCCGCACCGGCGCCGACGTCGCCAAGGCCATGGCCCTGGGGGCCGACGCGGTAGCCATCGGCACGGCGGCGCTGATTGCGCTGGGCGACAACGATCCCCGCTACGCCGCCGAATATGCGGCGATGGGATCGGCGGCGGGCTTCTACGACGACTTCCAGGACGGCCGGGATCCCGCCGGCATCACCACCCAGGACCCGGAACTTGCGTCCCGCCTCGACCCCATTGCCGGCGGCCGCCGACTGGCCAACTACTTGCGCGTCCTGACCATGGAAGCGCAGACCATCGCCCGGGCCTGCGGAAAGTCACACCTGCGCAATCTCGAGCCGGAGGACCTGGTGGCCCTCACCATCGAGGCGTCGGCCATGGCCCGCGTTCCGCTCGCCGGTACCAGCTGGATCCCCGGAGCGAAGTGATGCCGGAGTCAGCCGATCACGCGGTGGTCGGTGCCGGCCGCGCCGGAGCCGCCACCGCAACGGCCACTGTGGCAGGTCTTCTGCGGGACATTTCCGACGTCGGTGCTGACGCCCGCCGCGGCGGCTATTCCCGGCCGGTCTTCTCCGCCGCGGAGACGGAGCTCCGGGGCTGGTTCATCGACCAGGCGGAACGGCGCGGGCTGGATGTCCACACCGACGGGAACGGCATTATCTGGGCCTGGTGGGACACGGCAACCGGGACCCGCCGGGACGCCGTGGCCACGGGCAGCCACCTGGACTCCGTGCCTGGCGGCGGCGAATACGACGGACCGCTGGGCGTGGCGTCCGCGCTCATCGCCGTCGACATCCTGAAAAACCGCGGGTTCCGTCCGCGGCGGCCGCTGGCCATCGCCGTCTTCCCCGAGGAGGAGGGCTCCCGCTTCGGGGTCGCCTGCCTGGGGTCGCGGCTGCTCACCGGCGCCTTGGACCCGAACAAGGCCCTCAGGCTGAAGGACGCGGACGGCAACACGTACGCCGACGTGGCCGCCGCGAACGGACAGGACCCCCGGTTCATCGGCGCCGACCACAAAACCCTCGGCCAGCTGGGCGTGTTTGTGGAACTGCACGTGGAGCAGGGGAGGGGGCTGGCCGACCTCAGCCAGCCGGTGGCCATCGGTTCCTCGATCCTGGGCCACGGCCGCTGGAAACTGTCGGTGCACGGCCAGGGAAACCACGCGGGGACCACCCTTATGAAGGACCGCCGGGATCCAATGATCGCGGCAGCCAAGATTATGCTGGGCATCCGCGACACCGCCGCGAAGTACCGTGATGCCCGGGCCACGGTGGGCCGGCTGCAGCCTGTCCCGGGCGGGACCAACGTCATAGCCTCCCGCGTCGACATATGGATCGACGTCAGGCACCCGCGCGACGAGGTCACCTCCGCCCTGGTGGAATCCATCCACCTGAACGCCCAGGTGATGGCGGCGGAGGAAAACTGCACGGTGACGTTCGGCGTCGAATCCCTCAGCCGCACCGTGCATTTCGACGCCGGCCTGCGCGACCAGCTCCAGGCCATGCTCCCGAAGGCTCCCGTGCTGGATACCGGCGCCGGCCACGACGCCGGGGTGCTGGCAGGGCACCTTCCCACGGCCATGCTGTTTGTGCGGAACCCCACCGGGATCTCGCACTCACCCGAGGAACTGGTGGAGGATGCCGACGCCGAGGCGGGTGCGGCCGCGCTCGCCGATGCCCTTGCCGGGCTGCTGGGAGCGGCCAGGGAGCTCGGATCCGGTCGGCAGGCTCCGCCTATGATGGCTTGATGACGGATCGGGCTGGCGAAGCGAGGGACATGGCCGCGGAGAACACCGAGGACGGCGTGGCGGGCAAGCTGGAACGGATCATTGCCGGCCAGGTCCGCCACTACCGGACGGCGAACGGGCTCTCCGCCTCGGAGCTGGCCTCACGCACCGGCATGTCCAAGGCGATGATCTCCAAGATTGAAACCGCCAGCACGTCCTGTTCGCTCACCACGCTGCAGCGGCTGGCGGACGGGCTGAAAATTCCGGTCACGGCGCTGTTCCGCGGCGCGGACACGGACCGGGACGCCACCTTCACCAAGGACGGCCAGGGCAGCCTGACGGTTCGCAGCGGCACCCAGCACGGGCACGAATACCGGGTGCTCGGGACGCTCAAAGGGCGGACCGACGCCCTGGAACCGACGCTGGTGACGCTGACCGACGCGTCCGACGTCTTCCCGTTGTTCCAGCACCCCGGCACCGAGTTCATCTACATGCTGGCCGGCAGGATGGTTTACGGCCATGGTGCTTACGAATACACGATGGAACCCGGCGATTCCCTGCTCCTGGACGGGGAAGGCCCGCACGGCCCGCTGGAACTGCTGGACCTGCCCATCCGGTTCCTGGCCATCGCCGCGAGGTAGGCTTCAGTCCGCGAGGATCTGGTAGAGGGCGCGGCGGGTCTCGTCGATCTTTTCCATCGCGGCGGCACGCTGTTCCTCGGTTGCAGCAAACCGGAACTGGTGGATGACGCCCATGAGCTTCTCCACGCTCTGGTGGAACGCGGGTCCAGACTCCTCCGCGTTGGTGTTCCAGGCGCGGCCCAGCTCCTCGGCGTGCTCCGTTACGTACTCCCGTCCCTGGTCGGTGAGGGCGAACTCGGTGCGGCGGCCGTCACCCACCGGTGCAATGAGCTCCTCGTCCACGAGCTGCTGGAGCGTCGGATAGACGGATCCCGGACTGGGCCGCCAAGCGCCGGACGACTTCTCCGCAATGGTCTTGATGATCCCGTAGCCGTTGGACGGAGCTTCCGCCAACAGTGAGAGGATCGCGGAGCGGACATCGCCCCTGTTGGCGCGGCGCGAACCGCCGGGGCCGAACCCGGGGCCGAATCCGCGGCCTGGGCCGAACCTGCCGTGGCCGTGCGGGCCGCGCCGGCTCCTTCCCCGCTCGAAGCGGCCCGCCTCGGGGCCGAAATCGGCAAATCTGGGGTGTTCGTGAATGCCTTTCATGGTGGCATCGTCCTTTCGTTGAGTATCACTTCGACCCGAAGCGATACTCAACGATATATCGGTACATATCGGCGGTCAAGAGCTTACCGCCTCTTTGGTCAGGCCTCCTCGAGCTGCAGATGTGGCGTCGGGCGGCGGAAGCCGCGGGTGAGGTGCGCGAGATAGGCGAGGCCGACTGCTGCCCAGGAGAGGCCCAGCGAGAATGACAGTCCCCTCAGGCCTCCCGCCGGCTTACCACCTCGTTGATCCAGATCGGAGCGAAGGGGGACGTGCAGTTCGGCGGGGTCGGGTAGTCCTTCAGGACTTCCAGGCGTTCGCCGATGCCGATGGCCCGGGACCGGTGGTCTGCGTGCTCGATGCCGATCTGCGCCAGGGTGTGGTTCATGGCCCACTGCAGGCGGCCCGGAGCGCCCTTCATTTCCGCCTCGATCGTGTCCAGGATCCCCGGCAGGTCGAGGCCCTCGGGCTTCCTGGCGACCCGCTCCGTGGTGAGGGCCCAGCCGGCGCTCGCGACCACCTGGTCCGGATCGTCAGTCCAGGCAACCCGCAGCTCTTCGGCGTGCGGGCTCTTCTTCACCACGTAGTTCACCAGCCAGTCATGCACCTTGGGTGCCCGGGCCTGGCGCAGCATGGCGTCCAGTTCCTGCAGCTCGAAGGACTTTGGCCGGCAGATCAGCAGTGACAGCAGGCGGGCGGCGGTGTCGTCCGTGGCCCAGAGCTCGCAGGCCAGCTCGTGCTGGGTCCTGAGCCGCTTCGCGACCGCGCGCAAGGCCGACAGGTTCACGCCGTGGTCATCGCCGCGCTTTTGGTTCGCCTCGCGCATCTTCGGATCCTCAAGGGCGGCCAGTTCGGCCATCACCGCGTCAATCGTTGTTTCCGCCATCACCGCTCCTCCTCGCCGGCCTCTTCGGTCGTATTCTACGGTCGCGAACTGCGGGGTTCGCCGCACTGCCGCAGGGCCCGTTCACTTGCCGGACGGCTGCGGTTCGTTTCCGGGCCTTAGCCTGACCACGGAAAACCGATGGACACACTCAAGGAGAAGCCATGCGATCAATCAGATGCCGATCAATTAAACGCCGTGCACTGGCCGGTGTAGGCGCAGCCCTGGTGGCGGGTTCGGTGCTGGCACCGCCGGCACTCGCGGCAAACGACAATGCCGCCACAAAGGGCACCTTCAGTTTCGCCGTCATCGGCGACGTACCGTACGGCGATGCGGAGTTCCACGCGTTCCCGTCCTACATCCAGGACATCAACGCCCACAAGGAGCTCTCCTTCGTGGCCCACCTCGGGGACATCAAGAACGGCTCCACCAAGTGCACCGACGAGTACTTCGCCGCGATCCGGAAGAACTTCGACACGTTCACCCTGCCCCTGGTCTACACGCCCGGGGATAACGAGTGGACCGACTGCCACCGGACGAACAACGGCGCGTACAACCCCCTGGAGCGGCTGGACCAGGTCCGCGAAACCTTCTTCCCGAAGCCGGGCACCACGCTCGGAACCCCGATGAAGGTCAGCTCCCAGGACCGGCTCGGTTTCCCCGAAAACGTGAACTTCCGCAGGCACGGCATCGCCCTCACCGCCGTGAACATCACCGGAAGCAACAACGGCCTGCTGCCGTGGTCCGGGCTCGGCAACACCGCACCCACCGCCGAACAGGCGGAAGAGGTGCGGGACCGCACCGCCGCTGACATCAGGGAACTGACCGAGACGTTCCGGAAGGCCCGCGAGAACGGCGACCGGGCCGTCGTCGTGATGACCCAGGCGGACATGTTCGACCCGACCGTGCCCGCCCCCACGCAGGCGAAGTACAGCGCGTTCACGCCGCTGGTCCGGACGCTGATCCGCGAATCGAACGCCTTCGGCGGCCCGGTGTACCTGATCAACGGCGACAGCCACGTCTACAACCAGGACCACCCGCTGGCGGCGGGCTCCCCATGGCTGGACTTTTACGGCCAGCCCGCGGCCGCGAAGAACCTGACCCGGGTCACCGTTGACGGATCGGACAACGCCAAGGACTGGCTCAAGGTCACCACCACCAAGCCAGGCGCGCCCGGCGTGCTGTCCTTTGAACGGATCCCCTTCACCAACGCTGTGTCCTAAGGGACTACGACGACGGCGTGAACCCCCGGTGCCCGTGTCGCCGAGCCGTTTGCTGCACCCGATATAGTGGAGGGCACTATGGACGACCCTCCTTCACATATGCCCTGGCCCCTCACCCATTTGACCGGCACTCCGGTTTGCGCGGGAGAGGGGCGCCCCCAATGAATGAATGGATCATGATCGGGATCGGCCTGATCCTGACAGTCGGCACCGGATTCTTCGTGGCTTCCGAGTTTGCCCTGGTCAATCTTGACCGCAACGACCTGGAAGCACGCCAGGCCCGGGGTGAGAAACGCCTTGCCCCCACCATCAAAGCCCTGAAAATCACCTCGACGCACCTTTCCGGTGCGCAGTTGGGCATCACCCTCACCACCCTCCTGACCGGGTATACCTTTGAACCTGCCATCAGCAGGCTGCTGAGCGGTCCGTTGACGGCGGCCGGGTTCCCGGAAGGCCTCGTGCCCGGCGTGGGTGCCGTCGTCGCGATCTTCATCGCCACCATCTTCTCGATGGTGATCGGCGAGCTGGTGCCCAAGAACTTCGCCCTGGCTCTGCCGCTGGCCACCGCCAAGGTGGTGGTCCCGTTCCAGACCCTGTTCACAGCAGTGTTCAAACCCGTCATCCTGCTGTTCAACAACACTGCGAACACGATCATCAGGTCCTTCGGCATCGAGCCGAAGGAGGAACTGTCAGGCGCCCGCAGCGCCGAGGAACTGAGCTCGCTGGTCCGCCGCTCCGCGCTGGAAGGCGTCCTCGACCTGGACCACGCGGCACTGCTGCACCGGACGCTGCGCTTCTCCGAGCACAGCGCGGCCGATGTCCTGACTCCGCGCGTGCGGATGACCGCCGTGAACACCGATGACACGGCCGAGCAAATCATCGCAATGGCCAGCTCCACCGGCTACTCGCGCTTTCCCGTCATCGGCCGGGACCGGGACGACGTGCTCGGCGTGCTCCATGTCAAGCAGGCCTTTGCCGTGTCCCTCGAGGAACGCGCGAACGTGCTCGCCGCCGACCTGATGATCGAGCCGCTCATGGTCCCCGAATCCATGGGCGTCGACTCCCTCCTGGTGCTGCTCCGGAAGCAGGGCCTCCAGGTCGCCATTGTCTCCGACGAGCACGGCGGAACGGCGGGCATTGTCACCCTGGAAGACCTGGTGGAGGAAATCGTGGGTGAACTTGAGGATGAGCACGACCGCGCCCGGGTGGGAGTGGTCCGGACCGGCCGCTCCATCACCTTTGACGCATCGCTGCGCCCCGATGAGCTCCTCGACCGAACCGGCATCGCCGTCCCCGACGGCGAAGACTACGACACCGTGGCCGGTTTCGTCGCCGACCGGCTGGACCGCATCCCGGAACTCGGCGACGAGGTGGCGGTGGACGGCGGCACGCTCCGCGTGGAGCGGGTGGCCGGCACCCACGTCGGGCGCCTGAAATTCACGCCGGAGGAAACGGCAGAACCGCCCAGGAGCGCGCACGACAGGATCATCGACAGCCTGACACAGGAGCTGACCCATGAGTGAGTACCTTCCGGGCATCATCTGGCTCGCCGTCCTGCTGGTGGTTAACGGCTTCTTCGTCGGCGCGGAGTTCGCCGTCATCTCGGCCCGCCGGTCACAGATCGAGCCCAAGGCGGAGGCGGGCAGCAAGGCCGCCAAAACCACCCTGTGGGCCATGGAGCACGCCACGCTCATGCTGGCCACCAGCCAGCTGGGCATCACCGTCTGCTCGCTGGTGATCCTGAACGTCTCCGAACCGGCGATCCACCACCTGCTGGAGATCCCGCTGGGCCTGACGTCCCTGTCCGGTGAGGCGATCGGAATCATCGCCTTCGTGGCGGCGCTGCTGCTGGTGACCTTCCTGCACGTGGTCCTCGGTGAGATGGTCCCCAAGAACATCTCGTTCTCGGTCCCCACCCGTGCAGCGCTCATCCTGGCCCCGCCGCTGGTGATGGTGGCACGTGTGTTCAAACCCGTCATCTGGACCCTGAACAGCATCGCCAACTCCGTCCTCCGCCTGTTCCGGGTGGAGCCCAAGGACGAGGCCACCAGCGCCTACACCCTGGACGAGGTGGCCAGCATCGTGGAGCAGTCCACGCGGGAAGGCGTCCTGACCGACAACACCGGTGCCCTCACCGCAGCCTTCGAGTTCACGGAGAAGACCGTGGCCGACGTCGAGGTTCCCATCGCCGAGATGGTGCTCCTGCCGGCGTCGTCGACGCCCGCGGACATTCAGCGTGCGGTGGCCGAGCACGGGTACTCCCGCTACATCATGACCGACGGTGACGGCGACCCCTCCGGTTACCTCCACCTGAAGGACGTCATGGACCTCACCACGGCGGAGAAGTTCAGCCGGCCCGTGCCGGAGAAACGCATCAGGCGGCTGGGCTCGACCTACCGCGGCAGTGAACTCGAGGATGCCCTCGCCACCATGCGCCGCACCGGCGCCCACGTGGCCAGGGTCTTCGACGCACGGGGGAACACCACCGGCGTGCTGTTCCTCGAGGACATCATCGAGGAGCTGGTTGGCGAGGTGCAGGACGCCACCAGCAGCTCCTAAACGGGACTCCGAACAAATAAAACCGGGAACACAAACGGGTCCGGTGGCTGACGGCTGATGCCGCCGGCCACCGGACCCGGTGGTTAATGCTGGCTCTACTTGTTGGCTACCGCCTTGGGGCCTGCGGTGCCGCCGAGCGTGGATTCAATCCACACGGTGCCCGGGTTGCTGGAGCCGGCGGCCGCGTTGCGGAGCCGGAGGGTGTAGACGCCGCCCGTTGCCGGTGCCACAGCCGCGGTGACTGCTGCCTGGCCCAGGACCCGGCCGGTGGGTCCGCCGACGCGGACAGTAACGGTGCCGCCGACCACGGAGCTGGTCCCGTCAATCCGGAGGTCGCCGGCCTTCCACTGGGCGACGCCGATGGTGACCCGGTCCGTAACCGGCACCACCTTCACTTCATCCGTCCGGACCGTCGTGCCGACAGTTACCGTGAGCCGGAACGTGAGCGCGTTGTTGGTCATCGGTGACTGGAAGACCGGGAGGCTGAACGTCGGCTTGAGCGTGGTGGCCCCGGTGAGCGTGACCTTATCCGGATCGGTTGGCCCGGTCAGGACCTGTGCCCACTGGTAGGTTGCTCCGGCGGTGGTGGAGCCGGTGCCGTCAAGAGTGACCGTGGTGGCCGTGGTGCCGCGGACTATGTTCTGGTCCGGGCCGGCCACTGCGACGACGGCACCCTGTGCGGTGACGGCGGCCGTCTTGGCCGATTCGGGGCTGCTGCCGTTGGCGTTACTGGCCTTGATGGTGAACTGGTAGGCGGTGTCGCCCGCGAGTCCGCCGTAGACGAGGGACGTTGCGGTGCCGGCTGCCGTCTTGGGGGCGCCGAATGCGGCGCCGCCGGCGGTGTACGCCTGGAGGGTGTAGCCGGTGATCGTCAGGCCCGGGGCGCCCGGATCCGGTGCGGTCCACGTCAGCGTGGCCGTGCCCTGGCCCACCACGGGTGCGCCTGAGAAGGCGGGGGTGGCGGGAACCGGATCGTTGGTGACCGTGAAGACGGCCTGGCCGATGGCGGAGACGTTGCCCGAGGGATCGAACGCGGCAAACCGCAGGGTGGTGGTGGCCGGAATGTTCATCGGGCCGGTGTAGCGGACTGCCGTCGCGCCGAGGACGCCGCCGGAGAGGACCGGATCGGAACCGTCGGTGGTGTAGTAGATGTCGCTGCCAGTCTCGTTGGCTGCCAACGTGACCTTCTGGGCAACCGGGGAGGTGCCGCCGTTGGGGGTTGCCGATACCGTCGGAGCCGTGGTGTCCGTCGCCGGGACGGCGTGGGCGGCCGGGTAGGTCTCGCCGACGCTGCTGACACCGACGACATACACGTCGTAGTCCTCGGTGGCGGAGAGGCCGGTGATGGTGGTGCCGGTGGCCGCCTGGCCGGAGATGCGCTTGCCGATCTCCACCTGCTCGTTTCCGGTCACGGTCTTGCCGACCGCAACGGCACGGTAACCGGTGATTGCCGGGGTGCCGGGGATGGCTTCGGCCGGCGTCCAGTTCAGCTTAAGTCCGCCCGAAACCTTGGCGGCCGTGATGCCGGACGGCGCGGGGGGACCGGACTGCAGCGGGCCGTTGGGGCAGCCGCCCATGCCGGGTCCGCCGGGCTCGCCGTACTCGGCGATGGTGAGGCCCTGCCGGTTGGCGTCTGCGTCTTCGAACTCCCAGGCCATGGCGCGCTCGCCGAGCCCTGCGTTCGCGGCGATCTCAGCCGTGGCGGCGTCGTCGAAGTTGTAGGTGGCGGTGAAGGTGTCGCCTACGAGTTCCAGGCCGGAGGTGTAGCCGCCCTTGGGGGCCGGGGTAAGCGGGCCGGGGATGGCACGGATGTCGCGGCGGGCCACCGTGGTGTCCCTAAGTGCCGGCTCAATGATGCGCTGCTCCACCTGGGCGGGGTTGACTCCGGCGCCGATGTGGCCCTTGACGGTGAGGGTGGTGCCGCTCAGCGTGGCATCGCCGGTCACGTAGGCGTCCTGGACGGTGGTCTGTCCGCCGTCGGTGGCGCCGAACTTGATGGAGACGACGTCGCCCGGGAGGATGTCCGGCGTGACGTTCAGGCCGGTTCCTGCGCCCCAGCAGTAGCCGCCGGGGTGGTTGACCTCGAATGCAACATCGCCGGCCGCCACCACGCCCCGGGCTGAGCCGATCACCTTGCCGGCACGCCGCACCTCGACGGTGCCGGTCTCGCCGATGTGGTTCTGGTAGCCCTCGATGGTGACGAAGTCACGGTTGGGGAAGACGACGATGTTGTCCGGGAAAGTAGGGACAGCCGCGCTGGCGGCCGGAATGGCGAACATGGAGGTTGAGCAGATGACCGCAGAGACGGTGGCAATGACACCGGCCCTGCGGGCGCCGCGAGAAGTGTGCGCTCCCGGCTCGCTTTGTGCTGATTTCATGATGACCTCATCGATCCGAGGTGCGCGACTATCACGCACAATCACAGAATCAAGAAGTCCCCTTGGGGAAACGCTGGGCGGTTCGGCTTGGGGAAACGCGCTGCCGCACCGGTTTGACCGTACTTTTTGGGCCCCCCACATGGAGGGGCCCATGCGGCGGAAGAAAGCGGTTTTCCCATGTCAGGGCTGGCATTCCCGGCGCTCAGTCAGGGGCGGGACGTGCACCCCGCAGAGGGGTGGAGACCCCCACTTCCCCCAGCGCGGGGGGATCAGAATTCCGGGTTTCCCCAAGGGAATAGCCGGAAATGCGGCCGGCCTCAGCCCTGGCGGGCCTTCTTCGCTGTCTTCTGGGCAGCCTCGTCCTTGACCCGCTGGGCTTCGGCGCGGACGGCGGCGTGCGTGGCCCGCTCTGCAACCAGCCACGCGGGGGGAGCCTGCAGCAGTGCGGTGATTTCCGCCGTCGTCAGTGCCTCTTCAACGCCGCCGCGGGCCAGGCCGCTGATGGAGATATTGAGCTTCTGGGCTACGACCGGGCGGGGGTGCGGGCCGTTGCGGCGCAGTTCGGCCAGCCATTCCGGCGGGTTGGACTGCAGCTCGGCGAAATCCGCGCGGGTGATGGTTGAATCCTGGAACTCCTGGGGCGTCGCAGGCAGGTAGATGCCAAGTTTCTTGGCAGCGGTGGCTGGCTTCATGGACTGGGAGTTAGCAGAGGTCATGCATTAAGGGTATCCGGCTGGACCGGTTCCCCTGACCAAGGTTGTACCGGGCCGCGCCGCGCTGTGCGTGCCGGTGGCAGTACTGTGAGGGTGTGCCCGCTGAAGATGAACCCGCCCTGGACCCGGCCGCGCCGGAGTCCCCGCCGCACGAGCTCTGCTTCGCCTACGTCGCCGGAGTGACGCCGGGGAAGTGGATCCGGCGCTGGGAAGAACGGATGCCGCACGTCCCCCTGCGGTCGTTCATGTCCGACGCCGGTACGCAGCTTTCCGTGCTGACCGACGGTTCGGCGGACCTTAGCTTTGTCCGCCTGCCGGTGGAGCGGGAAGGCCTGAACGTCATCCCGCTGTACGAGGAACAGCCCGTGGTGGTGGCGCCGAAGGGCCACGAAATCACCGTGTTCGAGGACGTGGCGCTGGAGGACCTCGCAGAGGAAACCTTCCTCGACGCCGATGAGCTGGGCGGGCCGGAGACGGCCCTCCAGGTGGTGGCGTCCGGCGCGGGCCTGCTGATCCTTCCCATGTCCGTGGCGCGTCACTTCAACGTCAAGGACACCGTGGCCCGCCGCCTCACGGGGGCGCCGGGAACGCAGATCGCGCTGGCCTGGCCAAGCGACGCCACGGACGAGGTCATCGAGGAGTTCATCGGCATTGTCCGCGGCCGCACGGCGCAAAGCTCACGGCAGCCGTCCGCACGGCAGGAGGCGCCAAAGAAGGCTCCCAAGCCGGACCGCCGCGGCAGCGGTGCGGGGGCAGGCGGCAAGAAGCCGAAGGTTGCGCAGCGCTACGCACCCAACCCGGACAAGGGCCGGGGCCGCGGCTCACGGAAGAAGGGCAAACGGTAGCGCCGTCCGCAGCATGTGCAGACGGCGCCACCGTTTTTGCTGTTGTTTCGGTTCCTGTGCTTCCAGTTCAGGCGCTCAGCGGGTGCCGGTGGTGAAGCTCCAGGCCGTGCTGGCCAGGGGCGTGCCGGCCACATCCCGTACTGCTGAGGGGCCGCCCGTGATGGTGGCGGTGTACCTGGTGCTGGCAGCAAGGGTGGCTGCGGGGTTGAGGATCCACTGGTTGGTGGTTCCGTTGCGGGTGACCGTGGCTGCTATGGCGGCGCCGGTGGCGGCGTTCTTCAGGGTGAGGGTGGCCGTGCTGACGCCGTTGACCGGCTTGCTGAACGTAGCCGTGATGTTGGCGGTCCGCAGGGCGCCGGTGGAGTTGATTCCCGGAGCCCGGGAGCTCACAGTAGGTGCGGTGCTGGTGGTGAACCGCCAGCTGGTTGAAGCCAGCGGCCGGTTGGCCAGGTCGCGGATGGTGGCCGTGCCGCCGGTCAGGGTGGCGGTGTAGGCAGTGTTCGGGGTGAGCAGGGCTGTAGGGTCGAGCGTTGCCCGCCGGGTGGCCGGGTCGTAGGTCACCGTCGCAGGAATCGTGGCGCCGGCGGCGTTCTTCAGCGTGAACGTGCTGCCGGAGACACCCTGGACGAACTCACTGAAAGTGGCTGTGACGCTGGTTCCGGTACCCACACCGGTGGCGGCCGAGGCGGGTGTCCTGCCCGTGACAGTTGGAGCCACCGTGTCTGCCGGGCCGATCTGCACCGTCCGGCTGGCTACGGCGCTGACGTTGCCGGCGGCATCCGTTGCCCGGACGTTGAAGACGTACGTCCCGTTGGCCTGCGCATCCCAGGTTTTGGGTGCCGCGCAAGTGGGGTCCCAATCGGCGTTGCTCGGCAGCAGCTGGCATTCAAACCGGGCGCCGGCTTCGCTGCTGAAGTTCAGCGTGGGCGTGTTGTCCAACGTGGGCGTTGACGGGAACGGTGCGATGACCGAGGCAACCGGCGCAGCACTGTCCACGGTGAATGTCAGCGTCGGGGAGGTCAGGAACTGCGGAACGCCTGCCGGAACAACTCCCGTCAGCGGGTCCGCGATGTAGGCCGGGTTTGCCGTCCTGGACTGTATTTTGTGGACGCCCTGGCCGAGCGGCGCCAGCCGGGCCGAGTAGTTTCCGCCGGCCAGGGTGGTGGCGACGGGGGTTGCCGCGCCGTCCACGATCAGCTGCACGGGGGCGGTGCTTCCTGCCGGCAGGGCACCGGTAATGGTGGGTGCCGTGACGCTGGTGATGTTGTCCGTGGCGGAACGTCCGCTGTCACTGGCTGCCGCCAGATCCGGCGTGGCGGGGGCGCCGTCGGACCCTTCGGCTAGCAGTCCCTGCACCGTAAAGGTGCTGACGGTGAGTGTGTTGATCCCCGGGCCGCCGGCGTTGGGGCCGGTGATGACGACGGCGTTCGTTCCCGATGGTGCGCCGGTGACCGCCCGTGCTGTGTTGATATCGCCCAACGTGCCGGGCGCGGCGCCGACCTGCCGGAGGAAGGTGGCGGTGCTGCCGGCCTTGTAGTCACCCAGGAAGGCTGCGCCGACTCCGGCCCAGTCGCACGGTGCCGTTGGGCTGGGCGCGCAGACGCCGGAGTCGATGGTGGTCTTGATCCTGCCCAGGGACGCGTTCTTGGGGTCAGGCGCGGCAGTCAGAACGTTCACGCCGTAAGGGTGGGTGATGGTGTATGAGGCATTGGGGACGAGGTTGTCCACGAGGAAGCGGAGCCGCGCGAATCCCATTTGCTGGCCCGGTTCCACCACGCCGTTGGTGTGGGCGCCTTCGAGGCCTGCCTCATAGAGCCGCAGATTGCCGCCGGTGGCGGACGCGTTGAACCAGAACGCCTCCTCGGGGAAGTTGTCCGGATATGACGCCGGTGCAGTCGGGTCCGGCGGTTCGGAGAGGCACCCGGCACCGGCCATGTAGCAGAGCTGCAGTTTCACCGTGCCGTCGGAAAACCAGGTGGGAAAGCCGTTGGACGGATCCACGGGACCCACCCCTGCGGTGGCGGCGCTCGCCGGCACGGCAGCCAGCGGCGACAAGGCAGCGGTCAGCAGGGCGCCGGCGGCAACAGTTGCCAGTCCGCCCCTGACCCGTGTGCGGTGGAATTTCGCAAACATGATGACTCCTTCGGTGCTCAAGATGGCCCCCAGAACCTTCCAGGCCAAGCCAGGAGATTTGCCCCCAACCACGGCAAGCATCAAACAAAGAGCTTGGATATACGCCCGGCGGGTACACCCCCGAATGAGTCCCCATTCACCCTTGTGGGGGGACCAACCCCCGCGGCCGAGCCGCCGCGGGGTCCTTCCGCCCCGCCGTGTTCGCAATGGCAGCCGCTCCCACCTATTCAGGTGGGCCGGGCGCCCGTGGACGCCGCTTCCCAAGGTTTTCTGGAGTCGCACGTCGCACCATGACTGTGTTTCTACTCTTGGCCGGCGCCGACGCCGGCGCTGAGGCCATCACAACCAGCTGGGAGGACGTCATGGCAACAACACGGAGGGACGTGTTGAAACTAAGCCTGTTAGGCGGCGCAGTCGCCGTCACGGCATCGAACGCGGGGCCGGCGCTCGCCGGTGTCCCGGGTCGCCGTGGCGCGGACGGCGCCGAGGCAGCGGTCACCACGCCAAGCACGCTTGCGCCGGCGAACATGCCGGTTCCGTTCACCACCGCCTTCCGGCGTCCGCCGGAACTGCTTCCTTACGCCACCGGCCGGGACCGAGACGGCACGCCGTTTGCGAAGTATGCCCTGAACCAAAAACTGGGCAGGGCCCAGATCGCACGGGGCCTCAGCACCACCCTTGCGGGGTACAACGGCATCTTCCCGGGCCCCACCGTCCGCGTGCAGCAGGGCACCCGGAGCGAACTGAGGATCAGCAACCGCCTGCCTGCGACCGGCCTGCTGTACCCGAACACATTCAACACCGTCACGCACCTGCACGGTTCGGCGTCGCTGCCCCAGTACGACGGGTACGCCAACGACCGGACCGCACCCGGCAAGGTGAAGAACTACCGCTATCCGAACTGGCAGGCGGCCCGGACGCTCTGGTACCACGACCACAACCACATGCTGACGGCTCAGGGCGTGTACTCGGGACTCGCTTCCATCTACTCGATCACCAACGCCGCCGAGCGGGCGCAGTTGCCCCAGGGCGAGTTCGACGTGCCCATCCTGGTCTCGGACGTGATGCTGAACGCCGACGGTTCCCTGGGCTACAACGACAACGGCCACGCCGGCCTGTGGGGGGACATCATCATGGTCAACGGGGTGCCGTGGCCCACCATGAAGGTCAAGCCGCGCATCTACCGGTTCCGGTTCCTTGTCGGCTCGATCACCCGTTCCTACCGCTTCGCCCTGTCCAACGGCGACCCGTTCCACGTGGTGGGCACCGACGCCGGGATGACCCCCAAGGTGCAGGCGGTGTCCTCGTGGCGGCAGGGCACGGCCGAGCGATACGAGGTGCTGATCGACTTCCGGAAGTACAAGCCGGGCCAGTCCGTGGAGCTGCTGAACCTGAGCAACAAGAACAACGTGAACTTCGCCAACACCGGCAAGGTCATGAAGTTCCAGGTGGTGGCCGATTCCCCCGCCCAGCCCGGATCACGCACCATCAGCTCCATCCCCACCACGCTGGACCCAGGCCCGCACCCAAGCCGCGCCACGGGCGGGCTGGACACCATGAAGCTGACCCCTGACATGGCCGTGGCCAAGAGGATCCTCCGGGTTCAGCGGCAGAGCGGTGAATGGACCATCAACGGGGAGACCTGGGATGACGTGGAGAAATCCAACTTCACCCGGTGCTTCGCCAACCCGCAGCGCAACCAGGTGGAGCAGTGGACCATCGTCAATGAGTCCGGCGGCTGGTTCCACCCGGTCCACATCCACCTGATCGACGGCAAGGTCATTGCCCGGAACACCAACGGCGGCAAGCCCTTCGCCTGGGAAGGCGGACCGAAGGACGTCTTCTATGCGGGCGAGAACGAGTCCGTCACGGTCCTCATGCAGTTCGACACCGGCAAGCACGTCGGCGGCAGGTACATGGTGCACTGCCACAACCTCGTGCACGAGGACCACGACATGATGGTCCAGTTCTCCGTGGGCGACCTGCGGAACAACGATCCCATCAACGCCGACAAGCCGGTGGTGGAAACCCGGCCCGAGGGGTACTACGCATCGAAGTACAAGCTGGCCTACCCGGCGGGGACCTGACATGAAGCGGACACTCCTGATCGCACCGGCGGTGCTGCTGGCCTTCTCCCTGGCCGGCTGCACCGGCGGTGTCCAGGCCAGCCCCGCCGCAAACCCGGCCCCCACCCCGCCCGCAAGCACCGCCGCCGCCGCGGACCGGGTCCTCGCGCAGGCGGAGGAAGGCCAGGATCTGGGGAACGGGCGGCCCACCGTCAGCTATGAGGGCCTGATGGTCCGGCGCAGGGTGGTGATCGCCGTCCACACCGGGCTGGACGCCGACGTCACGGGCATCCGCAAGCGGCTGGATGCGGCCGCCGCGGCCCGGGGCACTGTCCTGTCCGCCATCTCGCCTGATGTGCTCGAACCCGCTGTGCTGCTGCAGATGGTCCCCGAGGTCACCGTGGCCCTTCCGGCAACGGCCACGCCCGACGACGGACGCACCATCGTACGGGCAGTCACCGAGGAGGACACCCGGAAACTGGGCGTGAAGAACTTCTACGTCCTGCCGGTTTTGGTGCACGACCTGCGCTTCAGTGTTGCCGCAGCGGATCCCGGCGCGGTGTCGGCTGCGGTGGACAGGGAGGGCATCGTCTCCGACGCGCTCGGCAACTACAGCACCGTGGCACAGGGCGGGCAGCTCAGCATCAGCTACACGGGTCCGCTGCTCGGCGATGAAACCGTGGAGAGCGTCCGCGAGGGCATCAGCAGGCAGGCGAAAGTTCCTGCAGCGGAGGTGACCGTCGCCCCCAGGTCCGCATCCGGAACCGGCGTGGACATGGCCGCGGAACCGCCGTGGGATGCGGAGCAGCTCGAAGGCCAGGCAATACATCCGCACACCGAGTGATTAGGAGAAAACAGTGAGGAGCATGTCCAGCCCCACCATCCGGGACGTTGCCGAACGGGCCGGGGTCTCACTGACGACGGTGTCCTACGTGCTGTCCGGCAGGACCGGAGGCACCACCCGGATCAGCCCGTCAACGCAGGAACGCGTCATGGCCGCCGTCGACGATCTTGGCTACGTGCCCAACCAGGCGGCGCGGGGAATGCGCCGCGGACGGACGGAACTGGTGGCCATCGCCATTGACGACCTGGAATGGCCACCGGACCGGGCGCTCGCCACGGCCGCCGCCGCGATACTTCCGCGGCACGGCTACCAGCCGGTCATCCTGCTCGGCCAGTCCTGGCGGCAGTTCATGCTGGCCGGCGGTGCGGACGGCGTGATCGTGGGCGTCCTGCCCACCACTGAGGAAGAGGACCACGCCATTGCCGAACTGGCCAGGCGGGGCATCGCGCAGGTGGTCATCTCCGAATCGGTGCAGGCCGAACAGGCCGTTGCGCTGCTCATGGACCGGATTGCGGGGTACGCGGCGAGGGCCGCAGAAAGCCCTTCCTGGAAGCGCCTCAGCGGACATGCCCTGTTCGGCGGCGGCGCGCTGCAGATGCTGAACGAGATCCTGTCCGCGGCCGGCGCGTTTGCCGAGCAGATCCCCGTTTTTTAGGAGCCCGTCTTCCAGGAACCAGCTTCCAGGAACCGGCAGCCGCGTAACAATCGGACCTTCGGCCTGTCCGCGCCCGGCCCAGGGCCCGGGCGGCGGCTGCGTGTCACGGTCCGTAGCGGGCCGCAACATCAGCCGCCGTCGCGGCCTGTTTCTGTCGCCATGCGTCATCCGGTGTCCCCGGAAGACGCCAGCCTTTACGCATTGTTTGCTTTGAAGTCCCCGCGCGTCCGGCGGCCGCCATCCGCGGCCCCGGCCGGCAGGTTACGCCCCGTTTCCCCTCGTGACTGTGCTCTTCAGGCGGTGGTCCATCTCTGCTCTCATGGTGGACACCAAACGCCTTGAACGACCTGCTGAAGGGAAGCACCCCATGACCTCCGGAACCGGGCCGATACCGAAAATCAGCCTTCAAAACATCACCAAGAAGTTCACGGTGCGGCCCAGCAGGGACAACCCGGAAGGGGCGGTCCTGACCGCCCTGGACGGCATCTCCCTCGACGTCTCCGCAGGTGAATTCGTCACGCTGGTGGGCCCTAGCGGCTCCGGCAAGACCACCCTCCTGGACCTCCTGGCCGGCCTCACCAAGCCGGACACCGGCCAGGTGCTGGTGGACGGCCGGGAAGTGTCGGGCCCGGGCCGGGACCGCGCCGTCGTCTTCCAGCAGTATGCGCTGTTCCCCTGGCGCACGGCCGCCGCCAACGTGTCCTTCGGCCTGGAAGGCGTGGGCAGCGACGGGAAGCGCTACACCCGCAGGGAACGGGCCGAGAAGGCACGGGAATACCTCGGGCTTGTGGGCCTCGGCGGATTTGAAGACCGCTACCCGCACGAGCTGTCCGGCGGCATGAAGCAGCGCGTGGCCATCGCCCGCAGCCTGGCCTACGAGCCGGACATCCTGCTGATGGACGAACCCTTCGCGGCACTGGACGCCCAGACGCGCGAGCAGCTCCAGACCGAACTGCTCCGGATCTGGGCCACCACAGGCAAGACCATCATCTTCATCACCCACGGCATCGACGAGGCCGTGTACCTCGGCCAGCGCGTGGCCGTTCTCAGCTCCCGGCCGGGACGGCTGAAGCAAATCGTGGACATCGACCTCGGGAACCGCTCCGGTGACGAGGATGTCCGCTCCAACCCGGCCTTCGTGGAACACCGGCACGAGGTCTGGTCGCTGCTGCATGACGAGGTGCGCCGCGCCCAGGAAGCCGGGCACGCAAAGATCCAGCCGGACGGAACGGCGCCGGACGAAACCAGGACCATCACCACCGGAAAGGCAGCCTGATGAGCACGCCAACACTGACCACGGAAGCGGAAACCCGCACCGGTCCCGCGTCCGCTGCCGGGGAAGCCCCGGCCCAGCACAAGACAACGGCCCAGCGGAATCCGGCCCTGCGTCCCGGCCCCGGCAAGACACCGGCAGCCAGGCTGCGCCTGTACGCCCTGCAGGGCGGCAAAGCCGTCTGGGGCGCCGGCGCCATCATCCTGTTCCTCCTGCTCTGGGAACTGGGACCCACCTACCTCGCGCCGGCATCGACGAGGGTATTCCTTCCGCCGCTGCACGTGGTGCTCGAGGCACTGGGTACGCTCATCGCAAACGGCCAGCTGCAGAACCACCTAGCCGCCAGCCTCAGCCGCTCCGGGAGCGGCTTCGGCATCGCCGTCGTCACCGCCGTGGCCCTCGGACTGCTCGTGGCCTGGTACGGCGCCCTTGACCGCTTCCTCAACCCGCTGCTGGAGGTCTTCCGGAACACGGCCGCGCTGGCCCTGCTCCCGGTGTTCACGCTGCTGCTGGGCATCGGGGAGACCTCCAAGATCAGCATCGTGGCCTACGCCGCGTTCTTCCCGGTGCTGCTGAACACCATCGCCGGCGTCCGGACTGTTGACCCGCTGCTGATCCGTGCGGCCCGCTCACTCGGGCTGTCCAACTTCCAGCTGTTCCAGAAGGTGATCCTGCCGTCCGCCGTACCCACCATCTTCACCGGCATCCGGATGGCCGGCACGTCCTCCATCCTCGTCCTGATCGCCGCGGAGATGGTCGGCGCCAAGGCCGGGCTGGGCTACCTGATCGTCAATTCCCAGATGAGCTTCCTCATCCCCGACATGTACGCGGGCATCCTCACGGTGTCCCTGCTCGGCCTGCTGGTCAACTACCTGCTGGTCGGCGTCGAACGCCATTTCTCCCGCTGGCGGACCGCCGTCGGATCCCGGACCGCCTGACCCGCCCCCTACTTAAGGAACCACACCATGCCTGAACGACAGCTCCACCTGAACGCCTTCCTGATGAGCACCGGACACCACGAGGCGTCCTGGCGGCTTCCCGAAAGCGACAGCTTCGCGGGAACGCAGGTGGCACACTTCCAGCAGCTTGCCCGCACCGCCGAACGCGGTACCTTCGATTCGATCTTCTTCGCGGACTCGCCCGTGCTGCACGGCGACGTGCGCCAGCGCCCGTACGGGACGCTCGAGCCGACGGTCCTGCTCAGTGCCATCGCCGCCGTAACCAAGCGGATCGGCCTGATCGGCACCGCCTCCACCACCTACAACGACCCCTACAACCTGGCCCGCAGGTTCGCCTCGTTGGACCACATCAGCGGCGGACGGGCCGGGTGGAACGTGGTGACGACGGCGGGTGAGGCAGCCGCGCGGAACTTCTCCCTGGAGGACCAGCCCGCGCACTGGCGCCGCTACGAGCGCGCCGCCGAATTCCTCGACGCCGCCAGGAAGCTCTGGGACAGCTGGGAAGACGACGCCGCTGTCGGGGACAAGGGCAACGGCGTCTGGGCGGACAGCTCCCGCGTCCACGCCATCAACCACACCGGCCGCTACTTCCGGATCCAGGGTCCCCTGGACGTGCCGCGTTCACCGCAGGGCCACCCCGTCATCGTCCAGGCCGGTTCCTCCGAAGACGGCAAGGACTTCGCCGCCCGCTACGCCGAGGCGGTGTTCACGGCGCAGCAGACCCTCGCCGAGGCGCAGCGCTTCTACGCCGACCTGAAGCGGAAGACGGCGGCCGCGGGCCGGAACCCGGACCACATCAAGATCCTGCCCGGCATTGTCCCGGTGATCGGCTCCACCGAGCACGAGGCACGGCGGCTGGAAAGGCAGCTCGATGAGCTCATCCACCCCGAGCACGCGAGGAAGCAGCTGGCCGGCGTCCTGCGGGTCTCGCCGGAATCCCTTCCGCTGGATGCGCAGCTGCCCGAGGACCTTCCCTCTGAGGATGCGATCGAGGGGGCCAAGAGCCGGTACACGCTGATTGTGGAGCTCGCCCGGCGCGAGCGGCTTACCGTGCGGCAGCTCATCGGCAGGCTGGGCGGCGGGCGCGGGCACCGCACCTTCTCCGGAACGCCCGAGCAGGTGGCGGACGCCATCCAGGAGTGGTTCGAAAAAGGCGCGGCCGATGGCTTCAACATCATGCCGCCCGTATTGCCCTCGGGTCTTGACGCCTTCGTGGACCACGTCATTCCGATCCTGCGGTCCCGCGGGCTGTTCCGCCGGCAGTACACGGGGAACACGCTGCGTGAGCACTACGGACTGCCGAGGCCCGCCAGCGCCTTTGCCCCGGCAGGCTCGGAGGAAGCCGTACCCGCTTAGGCGTTCTGCTGCACGGGCAGTTCCGGCTGCTCCGGCACTTCGGGGTTCCCGGGCAAGGGCTTGCGGGCCAGCCAGGCAGCGACGATGGCACCGGAGATGTTGTGCCACAGCGAGAACACGGCCGACGGCAGGGCCGCCAGCGGCGTGAAGTGGGCGGTGGCCAGCGTCGCCGCCAGGCCCGAGTTCTGCATGCCCACCTCGAAAGCGAGTGCCCTGCGTGCCTTGGCGTCCAGGCGGCCCACCTTGCCGGCGAGGTAGCCCAGGCCCAGGCCGAAGCCGTTGTGCAGCACCACGGCCAGGAACACAATGCCACCGGCAGCCAGGATCTTGTTGGCACTTCCCGCCACCACTACCGCCACGATGAGGGAAATAACGACGGCGGACGCCCAGGGGAGTGCCGGAAGTGCCTTGGCAACGAGGTTCTTGAGGAACAGCCGGGCCAGGAGGCCCGCCACCACCGGCAGCAGCACGGTCTTGACGATGTCCAGCACCATGCCGCCCGCGTCGATGGTCAGGAAGGAACCGGCCAGGAACAGCACCAGGACGGGCGTGACCACCGGAGCGATCAGCGTGGATACACTGGCCACCGCCACAGACAGGGCCACATCGCCCTTGGCCAGGAACGCCATCACGTTGGAGGCCGTGCCGGAGGGAGCGCAGCCGACAAGGATCAGGCCGACGGCGAGTGCGGGCTCCAGGTGGAGAAGGGTGGCGATTGCCCAGCCTGCCCCGGGCATGATGACGTAGTGGGCCACGATGCCCAGCACCACAGCCCAGGGCCTGCGGGCAACGGCCGTGAAGTCCGGCGGCGTCAGCGTCAGGCCCATGCAGAACATGATGATTCCCAGCAGGTACGGCACCGCCGGGCCGAGGGGTTTGAAGGCGCCGGGAAGCAGGAAGCCGGCGACCCCCGCTGCGAGGACCAGAAGGGGGAAGACGGTCACCGCGACGCGCGCAATCCTGGCTTCCGCGGCAAGGGCCGGGTTCAGGGGTGCGGCGCCGGCCTCCGTGGCCGGGGGAGCGGATACGGGGTATTTTGTTGCCTCAAGCATTCAATAATGCTGGCACCGGAGCGCCGCAACGGGCCAATTCATGACTGATGTCTGACAAATGTGTCGTGCCCGGCAAAATTTTCTGCGGCACGGGCCGGGCCCCGATCGTTCCCGGTGCGATACTGGATTGCACTGGATCGGCATTCAAGGGGACGGAATGATCCTAGACACGGCAACACTGCGGGTTGCCTTCGCGGCGATGACCCTGGTTCTGGCGTTGCTGTTCTACTTTTCAACGTTCCGCAGCACCCGCTCGCCCTACAGCGCCTGGTGGTGCGCCGCCCTCCTCCTGTTCCTCTCCGGCTCGGCATCCTTCCTGCTCAACGGCACGCCGCAGCAGGTCTGGGCCAATCCGCTGGGCAACTTCCTTCTGGTGTCCGGCGCGGCAGGCGTCTGGGCCGGGGCGCGGTCCCTGCGGAACCTGAAGTACAACCTGTGGCTGTCCGTGGCGCTGCCGGTCATTGCCGGCGCCGCCGCCGGCGTCGACAGCCCGGGATCCAACACGTGGGCCGGCGGTGCTGTTTTCCTGGCGTCCATGGCCGTGCTTATCGGGCTGGCTTCGCACGAACTGTGGCGGCTTGAACCCGGCTACTCCCGGGTGCGGATCCCCATGGCCATCGCGGCCGGCGGGGTGGCCTTCTTCTACTCCTGCCGCCTGCTGGTGTTCCTGATCCAAGGGCCGAACGGTCCTGTTTTCACCACCTACTTCGGGTCCGCGGTGACCACCATGGTCACCATGGTGCTGCTGGTGGTGGTTTCCTTCAGCATGGCGGGGCTGAGCACCGAGCAGCAGACCCGGGCGCTGCGGACGGTCGCCACCCAGGACGGGCTCACGGGATTGTTCAACCGCGGCGCCTTTCTGGAGGCGGCCGCAGAGGAACTGGAACGCAGCAGGACCGCCAATAGCGGCGGGTCCCTGATCCTCGCCGACCTCGACCACTTCAAATCGGTCAATGACACCTTCGGCCACGCGGCGGGGGACCTGGCGCTGCAGGCGTTTGCCGCAGCGTGCAGCGCATCGGTCCGGTCCACGGACGTCGCGGGGCGCTACGGCGGCGAGGAGTTCATCCTGCTGCTTCCCGGTGCCGGCCCCAAGAGCGCGGAAATCATCGCGGGCGAAATTAGCAGGAGGCTGGCAGAGCAGCACATTCCCGAGCTGCTGCGGATGCCGACCGTCAGCTACGGAATTTCGACCTACAACGCGAAAACCGCCGATCTCGACGAGGTGATCGCAGCCGCAGACGTCGCCCTCTACGAAGCCAAATCGCAGGGTCGGAACCGCACGGTCAGGGGCTGAGGCGGGGTTGCTGCCGTCTTAAAGGCAGGCGCCGGATCCGGAATGCATGGGGGACAATCCGGACCCGGTGATCCTGACTCGCAGCCGGAGACTGCGGTCTTTCATCAGGCACAGCCAGTGTGTTCCGCAGTCCTTGTGGAAAGGTGGGAGCACCTTGGGGGGTGGCCGTGTTCCGCCGCCCCCAAGGCAGCGGAACACGGCGGTTTATTCAGTTCCGCCGGGCCGCGCGGCTGCTAGGCCGCGCGCACGAACGTGACGGGGCCGGTGGCGGTAAGCCAGGAGAGCGGGTGGGCCATGGTGGCGTTGATGCCGTTCATGCCGCCGCTGATGACCTTCCCGCCGCCGGCGTAGATGGCCACGTGGCCCGACTGGACCACCATGTCGCCGGGCTGCGGGGTGGAAACCACCTTGCCGTAGCTGAGGAACTGCATCGGGGCGAGGTCACCCACGTGGATGCCGGCGGCGCCGAGGGCCTTCTCCACCATGGCGGTGCAGTCCTGCGTGATGCCGATCTGGGCGTAAGCCGAGGCCAGCATGGCTGCGTTGACGCCTGCAGCAGCCTTGACCGGCGCCTTCGGCGCGGGAGCCGCGGCCTTCACGGCGACCTTGGTTGCGGGAGCCGCGGCCTTCACGGCGACCTTGGGTGCGGGAGCCGCGGCCTTCACGGCGACCTTGGCGGCGGCAGGTGCCGCAGCCTTCTTGACTGCCGGCTTTGCGACGACGACAGGTGCTGCCACCGCCGGGGCGGGTGCGGACTTGACCGCGGGGCGCTCGAAGTCGATCTTGACGCTGGAAGCGGCGCTCAGGGGAGCCTGGACCTGGCCTGCCGTCGCGAAGACGCCGGCGGGAGCCTGGGCCTGCTGGGCCGGAGCGTTGGCGGCATTGGCCGCGACGCTGCCAGTGAAGGCCAGGCCGGATGCTGCAAGGATGGCCGCAGCACGGCGGCCAGAAATAAAGCGGAACGACATGAAGAAGCCTCTCCCGATGCCTGCGAGGTGAGCTGTCGGATTCGGATGGGAGGCACCCGGCCGCGGTCCTGAGCGTGGTCAGGAACCGTGCGGCTTCACCCCAAGGCCCGCTTCAAGCGGGCCGAAAAGTGGTTTCCCCGTCTCTGCCGGACATGGGTTTTCGATTGGTTCCTCGGGCTGCGGCAGAGTTAGGCAATCAGCGCGGGAGTGCCTCCTCGATGAAAATGGCACGTTTTCCACCGTACGGGAGGCTTCGCTCAATGTCACATTCAGGTAACGGGGCCGTGTCGTTCACATCGTGCTGGCCCGCGTCAGCTATGGGTTCAGGGTGTGATTAGTGTGGTGAACCTCACTCCGCCGCATTGAGTTTGCCGGCGAGCCGTTCCCGCATTTGGATGCTGGCTGAGTTAAGGCCGATCAGTTCCACCTCGCGGCCGTGCCTGCGGTATTTCTCCGTGACGGAGTCGAGCGCGGCGATGGTGGATGCGTCCCACAGGTGGGAGGCGTGCAGATCGATCACAACGCTGTGGATGTCCGGCCCGGCGTCGCGGGCATAGTTGAACTGTGTGTAGAGGTCGTTGGAGGAGGCGAAGAACAGTTCGCCGTTCACCGTGTAGGTGGCTACCGTCCGGCCGTTGAGCTCCACTTCCGTCCGCTCCACGGTGGCGAAATGGGCCACCCGGCGGGCGAACATCGCCATCGCTGCCAGCACCCCGACGCCGACGCCGATCGCCAGGTTGTGCGTGACCACCACCGTGCCCACGGTGATCAGCATGACTGCAGTTTCCGATTTGGGCATACGCCTGAGCGTTGAGCGCGCAACGGAGTGCCAGTCGAAGGTGATGGCCGAGATGAAGATCATCACCGCCACCAGCGCCGCCATGGGGATGAGGCCCACGATGTCGCCCAGGGTGACCACCAGCACCAGCAGGAAGGCGCCGGCGAGGAAGGTGGACACCCGGCTCCGGGCGCCGGAACCCTTGACGTTGATCATGGTCTGCCCGATGACCGCGCAGCCGCCCATGCCGCCCAGGAAACCGGTGACGATGTTGGCCACGCCCTGGCCCAAGGATTCGCGGGTCTTGTTGGAGCGGGTATCGGTGATGTCGTCCACGAGCTTGGCGGTCATCAGTGATTCCAGCAGCCCCACCAGCGCCATGGACAGTGAGAAGGGGGCGATGGTCTGGAAGGTTTCCCACGTCAGGGGCACCTGAGGGATAAACAGCGTCGGCAGGCTTTCCGGCAGCCGGCCCTTGTCTTGGACGGTGGGAATGTCGATGCCGGCCACTACGGCGAGGACCGTCAGGAGGACGATGGCCACCAAGGGTGACGGCACGTCCGTCGTAATCCGCCGGAGGCCGACGACGATCAGCAGGCCCGCAGCGACCAGCGGATACACGGGCCAGGGAACCCCGATCAGTTCCGGCAGCTGGGCCATGAACACGAGGATGGCCAGCGCGTTCACGAAGCCCACCATCACCGAACGCGGGATGAAACGCATGAGCCGGGTGACGCCCAGGACGGCGAGCAGGATCTGGAACACCCCGGCGAGGATAACCGCGGCGATCAGGTGGTCCAGTCCGTGGCTGCGCATCAGCGGCGCGATCACCAGGGCGACGGCGCCAGTTGCGGCCGAGATCATTGCAGGCCGGCCGCCCACGAAGGAGATGGTGACGGCCATGGTGAAGGAGGCGAACAGCCCGATCCGGGGATCCACGCCGGCGATCACGGAGAACGCGATGGCTTCCGGAATGAGGGCAAGGGCCACCACCAGTCCGGCGAGGGCCTCGGTCTTGAGGCGCCGCGGGGAACGGAGCGTGGCCCGGACGGACTGGAGCTGTTCGGGCTTCATGGAACTCTATTTCTTGGTCTGGCGGTAACGCTCGATCTGCTTCAGCCGCCGCAGGAGGCTGTCGCGCCGCGGGTGGGGAACGGCGTCGGGCGCCTCGGCGGTGAGGTCGATGTGTTTGGTGCCGTACTGCCACAGCAGGAGGTCATCCAGGAGGCGGTCCGGGCCGGGGGAGTAGCGGTGGTCCAGGGCCCTGCGGACCTCGGTGATCCGGTTGGCGCTGAGCAGGCCGGCAAGCTGCACGGTCTGCTTGAGTCCGTGGGCCGCCAGGAGTTCGGCCGCCCATCCCCAGTCATCATCCACTTTACGGTCTACGTGCGGGAGCAGGGTGCGCCAGACGTCGCGGATCCGGTTGGGAGTGAGCTGCGCCGCGCCCTCGCCGTCCACGTCCCAGTAGCTGCGGACCTCCTCGTACCGTTCATGCAGGTCCGCGAAGGCGCTCTCCACGGTCTCCAGCATTGCCGCTGTGGCGGTGAACTGGCGGTCGAAATGCGGCGTCCATGCCCGCGGGTCCTCGGCCTTGAACCGGATGTCGTGCTCGATCTCGCTCCACGCGTGGGCGAAGACGGTGCGGATCTGGCATTCAAAGAAGTAGCTGCCGTTGGGCGGGACTTCAGGGTTGAAAACCTGCTGGTAGTTCTTCACCACATCGTTCTGGATGGTGCGCAGGATCAGGTGCCGGCTGGAGTAGCCATAGGTTCCGGACTCGATCGAGCCGATGTCCTTTTCGCGGTCTCCGCGGCAGTCGAAGAGGTTCCGCTGGCGCTTGATCAGGTTGGCCACCAGGGCGTTCTCCGTTGGCAGTTTGGTGATGACGCGCACGCCCACCATGTCGTTGAGGGTCCGGAACGGGTCCGGGAACTTCAGGAGCCGCGGGCCGCCCGGTTCCAGCGGTTCCTCGGTCCGGGAGATCTTCTCCCGGAAGGAATCCACCGACTTGGTCCGGCCGGTGACGAACAGCGGGGTGACCTCGGTGTCCTTGAGCATTGTCCGCAGGATCTGCAGGACTTCCCGGGTGACGAGTTTCAGGGCGGGCCGGACGCGCTCGTAGAGTTCCACGCTTTCCTGCACGGAGTCGCGCTGAGTGACGTCCAGGCGATCCCAGTTGCTTGCCATGTGTCCAAACTATCAAGGCGGTGCGGCAGCGGGCCGGTGACACCCCTGCCACTGCAGCCCCTTCTGCCCCAGAGAAGCGGCGTCCATGTAGGCTCGGCACATGGCTGTTGTGCGCCGTCGTGCCCTGCAGGCCCGGACCCCGGGCGTGCGGGCGGTGGCAAGGAGGGGTCCGGCGCCCCGTTCGAAGGATCCTAGGAGGATGCAGTGAAGCGGCAGAAGTACCACTACGGTGACCACCCCAGCCAGTGGGGCGAGCTCTTCCTGCCGGAGACACCTGCCGCACGCAACGGCCGGCCGCCGTCCCCGCGCGGCGTTGTAGTGGTGATCCACGGCGGCTACTGGCGCTCGCAGTACGGCGCCGAGCTGGGTGAACCCCTGGCGAAAGACCTTGCGGCACACGGCATCGTGGCCTGGAACCTGGAATACCGCCGTGCGGGCAACGGCGGCGGCTGGCCGCGGACGTTCGAGGACATCCTTGCCGGTATCGACAAGCTCCGGGAGGTGGCCGGCGAGCACGATCTCGACCTGAACCGCGTGGTGGCACTGGGCCATTCTGCCGGCGGCCACCTTGCCGTCTGGGCAGCCGGCCGGGACCGGCTTGCGGGACTCGGTGCTGCCGACGCCGACCGGCAGGTCGTCCGGAACCTCAACGGTGAAGCCGTCCACCTGACCGGCGTGGTCAGCCAGTCCGGGCTGCTCAACCTCGCGCAGGCCGAGTGGGCCGATCTCAGCAACGGCGCCGTCAGCAACTTCCTGGGCGGCTCCGCCGAAAGGTACCCCAAGCGGCATAAGTACGCGGACCCCATGAGCGCCGTGCCGCTCACCATCCCGGTCTACGCCGTCCACGGGCTCGAAGACGACACCGTGCCGGTCAGCCAGTCCGAGGCCTACGCCACCGCGGCCCGCGCCGCCGGGGCGCCGGTTCAGGTGGTCAAGGTCCCCGGCGACCACTTCTCGCTCATTGACCCGAAGACCGCGTCCTACCGGAAGTGCCGCGAGCTCGTGCAGGAGCTGCTGCAGCTCTAGGTCTTCGGCGTCGTCCGGGGAACTTCAGGCGTCGGGCGGGGTGAAGCACCGCTTCTCCCCGGCCCTGTCCAGGATGGCATCGATGGCCTGTTGCCCCTTGCCGAACCACGCCTCCCGGACCTGGATCTGCTGGGAATCCATGCCGATCAGGGTCACCAGTCCGTCCGGCGCCACTGCCACGCCCACGAGGTCGTCCCAGGGGATACTGGCGGTGTAGTCCGCTGAGAGTGTCACGCCCTTGTCTCCGACGAACAGTTTGCTGCCGCCGGGAACTCCGTAGAGGGCGCCGCGTACGCTGCGCCGGAACTCCCGGCCGCCCAGCCATTCGACGGGGCGGTCAACATCCGATCTGATGGAGTCATCGTCCGGCCGGGTTCCCTCAGGCATCCCGAAAATGGCAGTGGCTTCGAGGCCGGCCAGGGCTGCGCGGCAGGCTTCGGCGGTGACGTTGCGGGCCAGGGCCAGCTTGTCCGCCGGGGACACCGGTTCCCGTCCCAGCAGATGCGATTCCGCGGCCGCGGCGGCCATCTCAATGGCCGATACCGGATCCTCCAAATACTCTTGCAATTCCTCCGCGTCGGTCTGGAGCTCCCCGGCCGTTGGGCCATTGCGCTCAAGGTCCCGCAGAATGGCCAAGAGGCCGAGCCGTGCGTCGTTGGCGTGTTGCGGTGTCGGATCGGTTTCGAAGCAAAGAATGCCCGTGTCCCCGGTGTCGAGGAAATGCATGACGTCGACGTCGTAGACCCAGCCGTGCTCCTGCCGCAGAATACGGTGGGCGCGGCGGCAGGCGATGCGCGACACGGTGCGGGCCGCCTCGCGTGCGGCCTCCGTCCGCGCAGGAACTTCGAAGGAGAAGCCGAGACGCGGCCACCCCTGCTCGAACCACATCGGCAGGGGTGTGGCAATAGGGGACGGGGTGTCCGGCCGGCGTGGAAATCCTGCCGGAAGGTCGAGGCGGAGTCCCTCCGGCGGTGCCCCGCTCAGGGCCAGCGCCGCGTTGCCCGCCGTGAAGTGGCTCTGCAGCAGTTGCAGGACCTCGTCCGCTCCGAGCGTTTCGAGCGACGGCGGCGCCACGTCCGTCAGCCCCAGGGAGGACATCCCGAAGCGGTGGCGCAGGTGCTCTGCGGTGGCTGGTGGAACTGTGGTGGAAGCCTCGGCCGCCAGGATTTTCTTTTCGATGTCGATCCGGCCGAGGTCGGGTACTGAAAGGAAGGAACAGACGGCGGTGAGAAATGACGCCACAGTCTCCGCCTTGCCGCTGCAGGTAAATGAGGTGAACGTCGGCCCGACCGTGGCATTGTGGCTCTGGCGCCGCAAGTCGGGGACGCCTGACATTGCCAAGTGCTCCGCCAGGTGCGTGAGCCCGGCGGTCATGAAGGTTTCGTCCCTGACTCCGGCGCGGAAAACCAGCTGCGCTGTGAGTGGCTGGGCGCCCTCGACCCAGAACACGGGAACTCCATTGAGTTCCGTTCGTTGCAATGTCATGGGGTAGATCGTAAATGCGGGGCCGGTAAATGGGGGCAGCGGCGCACCGTGCCATATCTACCGCCGTATCCACCCCGGCGGTAAGTATGCTTATTATCAACCGCGAATGCCGCAGACGCCACAACGGAGGATATTGCCTTGTCTGACCCCACCCAGAAGTGGACGCCGGTTGCTCCCGCAGCCGGCAAGGAGGACCCTTGTAGGTGGGGGCTGAGGTACTTTTGTATATTACGATCCCGGGTTTCACTAGGAGATACACATGGGTGAACCCATCATGCGGTGGACAGCGTGATCCGGCTCCGCAAGTTGGCGCGCGCGGCGTCTGTACTGACAACTCCTCTGGCCCCGGAGGACATCCTCGCGCTGTTTGACCCGGTGTTCTCGGCCCGGCAGCTGCGCGGCGTGGTCACCAAAGTTGTGCCCGAAACAGCGGATTCAGCCACCATCCACTTCCGGCCCGGCCGCGGCTGGAAGGCTCACAAAGCCGGCCAGTGGGCGCGCATCGGCGTCGAGCTCGACGGCGTCCGGCACTGGCGCTCCTATTCGCTCAGCGCCCCCGCGGGGGAAGACCCCGCCATCACCGTGAGCGACATGGGTGCCGTCTCCGGTGTCCTGGTCCGCAACACCCGGCCCGGGGACGTCCTGTTCCTGGCGCCGCCGCAGGGCGACTTCGTCCTCCCGGAACATCCCCGCCCGCTCCTGATGCTCACCGCCGGCAGCGGCATCACCCCTGTGATGTCCATGGTCCGCACGCTGGTGCCGCACCGCCCCGACGCCGACGTCGTGCTGGTCCACTCCGCCAGAAGGCGGGAGGACAGCATCTTCCGGGAGGAACTTTCCGAACTCGCAGACCAGTTTCCCAACTTCCGCGTCACCCACTGGTACACGGGGGAACGCGGCCGAGTGGACTTCGGCTCGGCTGCCGCACTGGACACCCTGTGCCCGGACTGGCGCCGGCGAGCCGCCTACGCCTGCGGGCCGGAAGGGTTCCTCGACGAGGCCGAAGGCCTCTGGGCCGCCGAAGCGGCCGCCCATCCCAGGAACCCCAGGTCAGCCCGCGGGGACGGGGCCACCGGCCCCTTCGCGGCGGACCCCGTCAACCTCATCATCGAACGCTTCAACACCAGCCTGCTGGGCGGCGAAGGGCACGACGGCGGTCTGGTCACCTTTGAGGCCTCCGACCGCGAGGTGGAGGCCGACGGCGACACCCCCCTTCTCGACGTCGGCGAAGACGCCGGCGTCCTCATGCCCAGCGGCTGCCGCATGGGCATCTGCCACAGCTGCCTGCTGCCCCTGCGTGCAGGGCAGGTCCGGGACCTGCGCACCGGCGAAGTCCACGGTGAACCGGGCCAACTAATCCAGACGTGCGTCTCGGCAGCTGCCGGGCCCGTTAACCTCGACATCTGAGGAGCATCACCAGTATGACTGCAATATCCGATCGCACAGCGGCGACTGACAGATCCTCCGACGGGGCCGCCAACGACAAACCCATCACAAAGCCGCGGCCCGGGGCCCTGGCGGCCACCGGCCGGCCGGCCGTGCGCCCGCCCGCCGCGGCGCACCTGACCGACGAGCAGGTGGCAGAGCTCGGCCGGGAACTGGACGCCATCAAGGACGAGGTCCTCGCCAAGCGCGGGGCTTCCGATGCCGCGTACATCCGCCGGGTGATCAAGATCCAGCGCGGGCTGGAGATCACCGGCCGGGCGGCGCTGCTGGGCAGCCGCAACAAGGCCGCCTGGGTGGCCGGCACCAGCCTGCTCAGCCTCGCCAAGATCCTGGAAAACATGGAGATCGGCCACAACATCCTCCACGGCCAGTGGGACTGGATGCGCGATCCGGACATCCACTCCACGACGTGGGAGTGGGACTTCGTGACGCCGGCGCGCTCGTGGCAACACACCCACAACGACCTCCACCACCGCTGGACCAACGTGGTGGGCAAGGACAACGACGTCGGATACAACCTGCTGCGCATGGACGAGGACCAGCCATGGACCCCCCGCGCCCTGGGCAATCCGCTGTACAACGCCATCCTGGCGCCGATTTTCGAATGGGGCATCGCGGTCTACGACCTCGAGCTGGTCGAATACAAGGAGGGCAAGAAGAGCAAGGAGGCCATGACCCGGGACCTCAAGGCGCTCGGTGTCAAGGCCCTCAAGCAGTTCACCAAGGACTATGCCGCCACCCCGGCCGTGGCCATGCTCACCGGCTCGGGCAAGCAGGCTCTTCTGGGCACACTCACCGCCAACGCCGTCCGCAACGTGTGGGCCCACGCCGTGATCTTCTGCGGCCACTTCCCCGAGGGGACGGACACGTTCACGGAGGAAATGGTGGAGGGCGAGACCCGCGGCGACTGGTACGTCCGCCAGATGATCGGCTCAGCCAACATCTCCGGCTCCAAGTTCATGCACATCATGACCGGCAACCTCTCCCACCAGATCGAGCACCACCTGTTCCCGGACCTGCCGTCCAACCGGTACGGGGAAGTGGCACCGAAGGTGCAGGAAATCTGCCAGCGTTACGGCCTGCCGTACACCACCGGGCCGCTGCTGAAGCAGGTGGGATCCTCCTGGGCGAAGGTCTTCAAGCTCGCGCTGCCGGGAAAGAAGGCCTAGCCCGCAGCGGGGAACCCGAGCGCCGGGCGGCGTTCTCTGGCAGAGTATGACCATGCTCACTGTTATCGGCGAGGGCCTCGTTGACGTGGTCCAGCGCAGCTCCGGAATCGAAGCCCATGTGGGCGGCAGCCCCCTCAACGTCGCCGTCGGGCTTGCCCGGCTGGGTCACCCGGTGCAGTTCGTCGGCCGGTACGGCCGGGACGCCTACGGTGAGTCGGTGGCCGCCCACCTTCGGGCGAGTTCCGTCATGCTCCCGCAGGCCCCGGACGGGTTGCCCACCAGCGTGGCCACCGCCCTGGTGGACGACGACGGCGCCGCCACTTACACGTTCGACCTCGCCTGGGAGCTCCCGGGACTGGAGGAACGGCTGCCGTTCATGCTGCAGGGAACCACGCTGCTGCACACCGGCTCCATCGCCACCATGCTGGCGCCCGGCGCCGCGGAGGTGCTGGCCGCCGTCGAGCACGCCCACCCGGCGTCGACCATCAGCTTTGACCCGAACTGCCGCCCCAGCATCATCACGGACGCCGATTACGCCCGCCGGCAGGCTGAAAAGTTCGTGACCCTCTCGGACATCGTCAAGGCCTCGGACGAGGACCTCGCCTGGCTCTACCCCGGCGTGGACCCGCTGGAGTCTGCACGCCGCTGGCTGAAGCTCGGCGGTGCGGAGGGTCCCGCCGTCGTGGTGGTGACGCGCGGCGCGGCAGGGCCGTGGGGGATCACCGCCGCAGGGGAGGCCGAGTTTGCGGCCCCCCGAGTGGACGTGGCGGACACCGTTGGCGCCGGGGATTCGTTCATGGCGGCACTGCTGTCCGGCGTGGTGGACCGCGGCCTGGACGGCGCCCAGAACCGGGGTGATCTGCGGGCGCTCCCGGCCGAGGGACTCACCGCCCTCCTGGCCCACGCCTCGCGCGCGGCAGCGGTGACCGTGTCCCGTGCCGGCGCCAATCCGCCCACCCGGGCGGAGCTCAACCACGTCGAAGCAGCAGCAGAGGAAGCCGAAGTTCCCACCATCTGAGGAGCAGCCATGACATCGCCGGGCCCGTTTTCAAACCTGCCGGACGTCCCCGCGTTCGGGCTTACCAGCCGGTCCTTCCAGGATGGCGGCACCCTGCCGCCGCCGCAGCGCAGCGGCAGGATGCATGCGGGCGGCGCGGACGAGTCCCCGCAGCTGAGCTGGACGGGGGCCCCGGACGGGACCAGGAGCTACGCCGTGACCGTGTTTGATCCGGACGCGCCGGGGGCCGGCGGATTCTGGCACTGGGCGGTCCTCAACATCCCCGCGGACACCACCTCCCTGCCGGAGGGTGCGGGAGCCGAGGACGGACCGCAACTCCCGCCCGCCGCCGTGCAGCTGAAGAACGACGGCGGCTTCCGCGGCTACCTGGGCGCGGCCCCGCCGCCGGGGCACGGCCGGCACCGCTACATCGTCACGGTGTACGCGCTGGATGTCGAGGAGCTGCCTGGCGGGACAGGTGCGAAGCCTGCGCAGCTGGGTGCCGAACTCGCCCGGCATCTGCTGGGCACGGCGACGCTCACCGGCGTCTACCAGCGCTAGGGGCTGACCAGCGAGGCGGCCAGGGCTGCGTCCGCTTCCTTCAGGACCTTGGCTGCGACTTCGAGGCCCTCGATGCGGCCGAGTTCGGTGTCTTCGTGTTCGATGTTGACCAATATGTCCGGGTCCACGTCGTGGAGGGCGCGCAGGAATTCGGTCCAGTAGGCGGCGTCGTGCCCTTTGCCGAGGGCGACGAAGTCCCAGGCGGCGGGCTTGGGCCATTCGTTGGCCCACTCGTCGCCGCCAAGGTTGGTGCGGTTTTCCTCGGGGGCGAGCCTGCGGAAGCGGTTGTCCAGAACGCCGTAGACGGCGGCGGTGTCCTTGTTGACGCGCACGTCCTTGGCGGCGGCGTGGAAGACCAGCGGCCCGAGTTCGCGGACGACGGCCACGGGGTCCATCTGCTGCCAGAACAGGTGGGAGGCGTCCAGTTCGACGCCGATGTGGGTGGCTCCGGTGAGTTCTACGAGTTTGTAGACGTCGGCGGCGTTGAAGACGAGGTTCTGCGGGTGCAGTTCCAGGGCTACCTTCACGCCGTGGTCGGCGGCGAGCCGGTCGGTTTCCTTCCAGAACCCGGCGGCGACGCCCCACTGGTAGTCCAGGACATCCAAGGCCGCGGAGTTCCAGGCGTTGACGATCCAGTTCGGCACGGTGGCGCCGGGCTCCCCGCCGGGCAGGCCGGACATGGTGACCACGCGGTTTTGTCCGAGGCGGTGGGCCAGGCGGATGGAGCGGCGGATGTCCTCGGCGTGCTTGTCGCCGATGGCCCGGTTGGGGTGCAGCGGGTTGCCGTTGCAGTTCAGCCCGGCGATGGAGACGCCGGTGCCTTCGAAGATCGCGAGGTAGTCATCACGGGCGGCGTCGCTTTCGAGGATGTCATCGAAGGTGGGGACGTGGGTTGCGGGCAGGAACCCGCCGGAATTGATCTCGATGCCCGTCAGGCCCAGGTCCGCGACGACCTTCAGGGCCTCGGGCAGCGGGCGGTCGTGCAGGATTGCGTTGTAGACGCCGAGCTTCATAGCGTGATCTTCTTTCCGTTGTTCAGGGCGGATTCGGTGACGGCGGCGAGCAGTTCCATGTTGCGGACGCCTTCGTCAAAGCTGGCGCAGCGCGGCAGGGATTCGGCTTCGCTGAGGCCGGCGACCTCTTCGAGGAACGCGCGGGACTGGTAGGCGAACGCGTCGTTCTGGCCGAAGCCGACCTCGGGGGCGTCCATGGCCAGGCCGCCGGCGATGTAGGGGTGGCCCGGGCCGAGGCTGACCTGCCGGTAGCCGTTCTCATTTCCGGAGCCGTCGTTGAGGAACAGTTGGATCTCGCCGGGGCGGCGCTGGTCGAACTTCGCGGCGCCGTTCTCGCAGAAGACCTCGAAGTTGAGGCTGTTGGCGTGCCCGGCGGCGACGCGGGAGACTTCGAGGCTGCCGGTGCCGTTGTCGAACTCGGCGGAGAAGGCCGCGTAGTCGTCGTTTTCCACGGCCTCGTAGGTGTCGCTGACGGCGGCGTGATCGTGTCCGATGACGGCACCCAGCGGCAGAGGGCGTTTGTCGATTGCGGTGCTGAGGCGGCCGCCGCTGATGGACCTGATGTCGCCGCACAGGAATTCGGACACGTACGTGAGGTGGCTTCCGATGTCGGCCAGGGCGCCGGAGCCGGGGCCGCCCTTGTAGCGCCAGCTCATGGGTGCGTCCGGGCTGAAGCCGTAGTCGGTCCAGTAGCGGCCGCTGAAGTGCAGCACCTTGCCCAGGGTTCCGTTGCGGATGAGGTCGCGGATGTAGGCGATGCCCGGGGTGCGGCGGAAGGTGAAGCCGATGCGGGCGATCGAGGACGCGTTGCGGGCGGCGCCGGCCATGGCCTGCGCGTCTTCCAGGGTGTCGCTGAGCGGCTTCTCGCACAGCACGTGCTTGCCGGCGGCGAGGAGGCCCTCCACCACCTCGCGGTGCAGCGAGTTGGCGATCACAACACTGACGACGCCGATGTCGTCGGCTTCGGCGATGGCCTGCCACGAGGTGTCGTTGCGTTCGTAACCGAAGCGCCGGGCGGCGAGGGAGCCGAACTCCGGGTTCACGTCGCCGATGGAAACCAGCCGGATCGGCGGCAGGACAGGGTTGTACAGGGCGGTAGCGGTGCGGTAGGCGGCGGCGTGGGCCTTGCCGGCCATGCCCGCCCCGATAACGGCTACGCCGAGGTCTTTGGGCATTGGTTTTCTCCTTTGAAACGGGCTGTGCGGGACTCGGCCGCGGTGAGGTGTGACGCATACTGGAGCGCTCCACAAAAACGATAGGGGCGGAAGTTTGTCCTGTCAATATCCCAAAGTGCGGTTCATGGGTGACAATGGCAGGGTGACCCAGGAAACCGGCAAACGCCCGAACATCTACGACGTTGCCTCCGCGGCCGGGGTATCAAAATCCCTGGTCTCGCTGGTCCTGCGCGGGGCGCCCGGCGTCTCCGCCGCCCGCCGCGCCGCCGTCGAGGAGGCCATCGAACGGCTGAACTACCGCCCGAGCCGAGCGGCAGCCACCCTTGCCGGAAACCTGTCCCGGACCATCGGCGTCGTCCTGGACGACTACCGCAATCTTTGGTTCGTCAGCCTGCTGGGAGGGCTGCACGACGAACTCGCACCCCTCGGGTTCCGGGTGGCCGTCGCCGACCCGTCCTTCAACGCCCACCTGGACCGGACGCCTGTGGACGGCCTCATCTCGTTGCGGGTGGACGGCATTGTGATTGCGACCGAGCCTACGGAGGAGATGTTCGCCGCCGTCGACGTTCCAGCCGTGGTGGCGGGCAACCGCGACGTCGCTGTTCCAGGGGCGGACATCGTGGCCAATGATGACGTGGCCGGCGGACGCCTGGCCACGGAGCACCTGATCGGACTGGGGCACAGGGAAATTGGGCATGTGACCGGTGGTGGCGGCGCCGCGCGCCTGCGGGCCCAGGGGTTTGCGGCTGCGATGTGCGAACACGGGCTGCAGCCCCACACGGCGCAGGGCCACGGCCTGACGATGGAGCCGGATGGCTACGAGGGTGCGCTGAAGCTGCTCGACCAGAACCCCGGGCTCTCGGCGATTTTTGCGGCAAACGACGTGATGGCGATGGGCGTCGCGGCCGCGGCGCGGGACCGGGGGCGGCGCATCCCCGAGGATCTTTCCCTGATCGGTTACGACAACTCGCCCCTTGCGGCGGCAAACCTGCTGCGCCTGACCACCATCGACGGCCGGAACGGCGAGGTGGGGGCCGGGGCTGCAAAGGCCCTGCTGGACCGCATGAAGGATCCGGAACTGCCGGTGCAGACGAAGCTTGTTGACCCGGAACTGGTGGTCAGGGGTTCGACGGCGCCGCCCGCCTGAGCGGCGCCTCTCGCCTGACATGCCCAGGCGAGAGGCCGCCGTCGTTCTTCAGGCTTGAGCCTCAGATCAGAGCGCGCCCTGCGCGCTGGTGCCGGCGGGGATCGCGGCCAGCCGCGTCACCTCCACCGGTTCCGCCAGGAGTCCCTCAAGGGAGGCGTTCAGCCGCTTGACCGGCTCGCCGGCGCCGTGGGCATCGAGGAGTTCGGCGCTTTCCCACTTTTCGATCATGACGATCTGGCCGTTCGGGGCTTCGTGGATGGCGTACAGGATGCAGCCCGGCTCGTCGTGCACCTCCGCGATGGCGGGGGAGAGGGCGGCGACGACGTCGTCGAACGCGCCTTCCTTTGGCGTGAACATGGCGGTGACAACTACGGTCATGGGTTTTCCTTTTCCTTTATCTGGTTGCGGACTTGCTGGTGACAAGGCGGGAAGGGGCCGCGCAGCTGCTGCGCGGCACGAAATCCGCCTTGACCTCGATGGTCCTGGCGCCGGCCGGGAGCCGGCCCTGCATCCGTCCGAGGACGAGTTCGAGCGAGTGTACGGCAAGCATGCCGATGGGCTGCCGGATGACGCTGAGCGGGGGTCTCGTCAGTTCGGTCCAGGGGTTGTCGTCAAAGACGATCACCGACAGGTCGTCGGGGATCCGGACACCCATCTGGACAAGGCGCCGGACTGAGCTTTGCACCTGGGCGGTGTTGGCGACAATCAGCCCGGTGGGGGCATCCGGGGACGCCAGGAGGGACCCGACGGCGTCGCCTCCGCCGTCTCCGCGGAAGGGGACGTCACGGACCAGCATGGGATCGAGGCTGATCGAAGCGCTCTCGAGGGCGGCCCGGTAGCCGCCGATCCTCGACCGGCCCGTGGAGGTGCTGGCCGGTCCGGTGATCAGGCCGATCCGTTCGTGGCCGAGGGCGATGAGATGGTCGGTGGCCCGCCGGGCCGAATCAGAGTTTTCGATGCTGACGAGGTCCACGTCGCCAAGCTCCGCAATGGCGCGGTCCACGAAAACAACGTTGACTCCGAGGTCCCGCAGGCGGTCCCATTTCTCGACGTTTCCGCCCGTTGGTGTGGCAATGACGCCTCCCACTGAACGGTCCAGCAGCGTGTCCAGTGATTCGGCCTCGAGGTGCGGGTCCTCCTGGGTGGTCATGACCACTACCTGCACGCCGTGGCTGCGAGCTTCCCACACCACGCGGTCCGCCAGCTGGGCGAAGAACGGGTTGGCGAGGTCCGTGACCACCAGGCCGACGGTGAGGGCATGGCCGGCGCTGAGTTCACGCGCCGCGGCCCGGGGACGGTAGCCGAGTTCGCTGATGACATTCAGGACCTGTTCCCGCTTGGCCGGCGCGACCGGACCGGAGTCGGGGTTCAGCACGCGCGACACCACGGACACCGAGACTCCCGCCGCTGCCGCCACATCGCGGATAGTGGGCGCCTTCTTCAATGGTCCTCCTTGTGGCCGGCGGGGTTCACCGACATCTGTTGACACAGCCTAACACTGACTGGTACAAAAGTGGAACCGGTTCCACTCGGTTACCCAGATCACAGCAGCAATGACGAAGAGGTGCTCCACCGCCCGGTGTGAGGTCGTCCCTCTTCGGTCAGACATCAATCAGAGAGATCCCCATGAACCTTCACAAGCTTCTTAGCGACCGCGAGAACCAGGGCCGCCCCATCCGCGTGGGCCTCATCGGGGCCGGCCGGTACGGGACCATGTACCTCGCCCAGGCAAACAACATCCCGGGCATCCACGTGGTGGCGATCGCTGACATCAATGTGAAGCGGGCTGAGGGCGCCTTCGAGCTGGTCGGATGGCCCCGGAACCAGATCGCCCCGGACATCGCCACCGCTCTGGAGAACCGGTCCACCACCATCGTGGCAAACGCCGACGAGCTGTTCGACGTCGACATCGACGTCATCGTGGAAGCCACCGGCAACCCGATCGTCGGCGTGAAGCATGCGCTGCGGGCCATCGAAACCAAGAAGCACATCATCATGGTCACCGTCGAGGCCGACGCCCTCGCCGGTCCGGCCCTCGCCAAGCGCGCGGAGGAGGCCGGCGTCGTGTATTCCATGGCGTACGGCGACCAGCCCGCCCTCATCATGGAACTGGTCGACTGGGCCCGGACCAGCGGCTTCGACGTCGTCTGCGCGGGCAAGGGCGCCAAGTACCTGGAGCACTACCACGAGATGAACCCGGACAACGTCTGGGAAAACTGGGAATTCTCCAAGGAGCTTACCGACTCCGGCCAGCTCAACCCGTACATGCACACCTCCTTCCGTGACGGCACCAAGGCATCCATCGAAATGGCCGCCGTCGCCAACGGTGCCGGCCTCACGCCGTCGGACTCCGGACTGACCTTCACCCCGGGTGACGTGGAAGAGATTGCCACCATCTGCCGCCCCGCCGCCGTCGGCGGTGCCCTGGCACACGAGGGCAGCGTGGACGTCATGTCCAGCGTCAACCGCGACGGCAGCTGGATCAGCCACAACACCCAGGAAGGCGTGTTCGTCGTCGTCAAGGCCACGAACGGCTACGTCTCCGGCTGCTTCAACGAATACCCGTGGCACCCGGACCCCACCGGCCAGTACGCGGCCCTGTACCGCCCGTACCACTACGTGGGCCTCGAGCTGAACATGTCCATCGCCAACGCGGCCCTCCGCGGCATTGCCACCGGCTCGCCCGTCGGCTTCTTCGGCGACGTGGTTGCCACGGCCAAGAAGGACCTGAAGGCCGGCGAATTCCTCGACGGCGAGGGCGGCTTCACCGTCTGGGGCAAGCTCGTCTCGGCCAGGCACTCCGTGGAAATCGGCGCCCTGCCGGTAGCCCTGGCGCACCACGTCGAGCTGCGTGCCGACGTCGCCAAGGGCGCCACAGTCCGCTGGGAGGACGTCATCATGGACGACTCGCTCTCCCAGGCCCTCGAGCTGCGCCGCGAAACCGAGGCCCTGGTCACCGAAGCCGCGCTGACCTCCTGATTCACCAAGCAATGCACAAGACTCCTTCCAATGAAGAAAGGCATCACATGAAATCGAAGACCCGCGCCCTCACCGGAGTGCTGGCATGCACCCTCGCCGCCTCCGTCCTGGCCGGCTGCGCCTCCGGAGCGCCCGGCGGCGGCGCCCCGGTAGCGAAGATCCAGCTGTCCATCCCGGACCCGCTGACCTCCTCCGTGGGTGTCTCCGCCCAGCACTTCGCCGACCAGGTCAAGAAGACCTCCAACGGCTCCGTCACCGTGACCGTGGTTCCCAACGGAACGAGCTTCAGCGGCGACCAGAACGCCGCCGTGACCAGGCTGCAGGGCGGGTCGCTGGACGCGCTGATCCTGTCCACCTCGGTGTACGCCAACGTGGTACCGGAAATGAACGCCATCAGCATCCCCTACCTCTTCAAGGACACGAAGGAAGAGGCCGCGTTCCTGGCGGGCAAACCGGGCGACGTGCTGAAGGAAAAGCTCAAGGAGAAGAACACCGTCGCGCTGTCCTTCCTCACCCGCACCGGCCGTGAGATCACTAACTCGGTACGCCCCATCGAGCAGCCCTCAGACCTCAAGGGCCTGAAAATCCGTGTCCCCGGCAACCCGCTCTGGACTGACTACTTCAGCAAGCTCGGCGCGAGCCCCACCACCATGGCCTTCTCTGAGGTCTTCACCGGCCTGCAGACCGGAACGATCGACGGGCAGGAAAACCCGATCGAGGTGCCGTGGACCAACAAGTTCTCCGAGGTCCAGAAGTACGTCTCACTGACAAACCACATCAACGACGCCTGGGTCCTGGCACTGTCCTCCAAGAAGTGGGATTCCCTCACCGATGACCAGAGGAAAGCCCTGACCGACGCCTCGGCAGAGACGGCCACCTATAAAGAGCAGTACGACGCCGAGCAGTCCAAGAAGCAGCTCGACGAGCTCACGGCCAAGGGCATGAAGGCCAACGAGCCCAGTGCCGCCGGGCTTGAGCAGTTCAAGGCCGTGTCCAAGAGCCTCTACCCGGAATTCTCGAAGCTGATCGGCAAGGAATTCTTCGACCAGGCGATCGCCGCAGCCAAGTAATCCCCTTTGAGGGCCGGAGCGCCTTCCGGCGCCCGGCCCTCAAACACCATCCCCGCACACAGCATCCCGCTCTCAACGATGACAGTCTGGAAAAACATGGAACACACACTCGCCCCCAAGGAGCTCGAAGAGGTACTTCCCTCCGATGCGGAAGAGATCCTCCACCACGGGCACGTCCCGCCGCGCTGGAGCGGAGCGGTCTGGCTGGACAAGGCCCTGGAATGGACCGTGGGTGCGGCGATCCTCGCCGAGCTCGTGGTTATCCTGCTGAACATCACGGTCAGGGTGGTCACGGGTGATTCAGTGCTGTGGACGCAGGAAGTCTCGGAGATCGCACTGCTCACCATCGCGTTCATCGGCGGTGCGATCGCCTACCCCAAGGGCGCCCACATGGCCGTCCAGGCCCTGATCATGCGGCTCCCGGTGAGCTGGAAGCCCTATCTGGCAGCCCTCGTCGATTGCCTCGTCTTTGTCATGAGCGCAGGCGCCTTCGCGCTCTTCGTCCCCACCCTGGTCCAGCAGCTCGAGGAAAAGACGCCGATCCTCCAGCTGCCGGTGTTCTGGGTGTCGCTGCCCTTCTCCATCGGCATGGTGCTCATCGCCTGGTTCGCCGTCCTGAAGCTCTGGCGGCAGCCCCGCCGCGCCGTCCTGGTTGGCGCGGGGATCACCGCGGTCCTGGCCGCCGTCGTTGTCCTGTCCCAGCCGCTGTTCTACTACGCCTCGCCCAACCTGCTGCTCGGCGTCGTGCTCGTGGCCCTGTTCGCCCTGTTGTTCCTTGGCCTGCCCATCGCGTTCGTGCTCGCCCTGGCCTCGGGCATCTATCTCTACCTGGGCGGGATTTCCGAGGTCAGCGCCATCCCGATCGGCATGGCATCCGGTGCCAAGGGCTTCGTGCTGCTGGCCATCCCGTTCTTCATCCTCGCCGGAACCGTGATGAACTCTGCCGGCCTGACCCTGCCGCTCGCCAAGCTGGTGGACGCGCTCATCGGGCACCTGCGGGGCGGCCTGCTCCAGGTGGTCGTGGTGACGATGTACATCTTCTCCGGCATCTCCGGCTCCAAGGTTGCCGACGTCGCCGCCGTGGGCACCACCATGCGCGGCATGCTCGAGGAACGGAAGTACCCGCGCGGTGAGGTGGTCGCGGTGCTGTCCGCCTCGGCCATCATGGGCGAAACCATCCCGCCGAGCATCGTCCTGCTCATCATGGGCTCGATCACCACTATCTCCACCACCACGCTGTTCCTGGCCGGGTTCGTTCCCGCCGCGTTCCTGGCCCTCGTGGTCATGGGGCTCGTCTTCCTCCGCGCAAAGAAGCAGGGCGGCGTGTCCAGCCCGAAGGCCACCTGGCGTGCCCGCGGCTCGGCCACGTTCTTCGCCATCCCCACGCTCCTGCTTCCGGTGGGCATGGTGGTGGGCATCCTGAGCGGCTTCGCCACCCCCACCGAGGTGTCCTCCGTAGCCGTCGCCTACGCCTTTGTTCTTGCCGCCGCCTACCGTCGCGGGAGCAAGAAGCTGCTGGGCGATACCCTCCGGGAAACGACGACGACGGCGGGCATGGTCCTGTTCATCATCGCTGCCGCGTCCCCGCTCGCCCAGACGCTTGCCCTCGCCGGTGTGTCCCAGCAGATCCATGACCTCATGACCGGTATCGGCGACTCACCCATTCTCTTCATGCTGTTCACCGTGGTGCTCCTGGTCATCATGGGCCAGCTGCTGGAGGGTCTGCCCGCGGTCCTGATCTTCGCGCCGCTGCTGCTGCCCATCGCCACCGAATTCGGTGTCAACCCGGTGCAGTACGCCATGGTCCTGATCATTTCCATGGGCATCGGCTCATTCGCCCCGCCGGCCGGCGTCGGCTTCTACGTCGCCTGCGCAACCGGTCTGGAGACCGTGGAGAAAAGCCTGAAGCACTTCTGGCCGTACCTCATCGCCGTGTTCATCGGGCTGTTGGTGCTGGCCGCCGTCCCGTGGTTCAGCACCTTCCTGCCCGCCATGGCCGGCCTGATCCCCTTCTAAGAACGTGAGAACAGTGACAGGCATACACAACGAGTTGACGTCAGTTGCCCTGCTGGGGACCGGACCGATGGGCGCCCCAATCGCCCGGAACATCCTGGCCGCCGGCGTTCCCCTCACGCTCTGGAACCGTACAGCGGACAAGGCCCGGGCTATCGGCGGGGGAAAGGTGGCCGGCACGCCGGCGGAGGCTGCGGCCGGCGTCGTCCTGACCGTCCTGCCAGACCTGCCACAGGTAGCGGACCTGCTGCCCGGCAGGGACGGACTGCTGGCCGGGTGGGAGGCGGCGGGCATCGCCGAACCGGTCCTGGTCATTCACGGAACCGTCTCCCCGGTGGCCGTGGCCAGGTTCGCCGAGGACTGCAGGAGCCGGCACGGGGTGACAGTGGTGGACGCGCCGCTCAGCGGCGGAACCATCGGGGCTGAGGAAGGCCGGCTGAGCACCATGGCGGGCGGTCCGCGCGAGACCGTGCAGCGGCTTCTGCCGCTGTTCGGGCTCTACAGTTCCACCGTCGTCTGGTTCGGCGAGGCCGGCGCCGGGTCAACGGTCAAGGCCTGCAACCAAATCGTCGTGTCAGCCACCGTCACGGCGCTGGCCGAGGCAATGGCCGTGGCGACCGCAACCGGGCTCGACCCGGAGAAGGTGCAGTCCATTCTGGCTGGCGGGCTGGCGAATTCGGAGGTGCTCCGGCAGAAGGGACAGCGCTGGATCGACGGGAACTTCGAGGGCGGCGGCTCCGCGAAAAACCAGCTGAAGGACCTGAACTTCATCGCCGAGATCGCCAAGGACGCCGGGCTGGAGCTGCCGCTTTCCGCCAGCGTCCGGGGCGCCTTCGAGCTCATGGTGGACGCAGGCGACGGCGACCTGGACCACACCGGGATCTACCGGACGGTTCTGGGGCGGTCAGGTTAACGTCAGCTAAGAGCCGGTGAGGCGCCGGGCGTGCTCGGCCTCGGACGGGTCGGGTTCACGGGCGCCGTGCCCCAAGGTGCCCGAGCAGCGCGTCGAGAATCGGCAGCTGGCCTTTCACGAGCTTGACGCGGGCCTCGGATTCACCGACCCATTCGGCGCGGTCGATCTCGGGGAACTCCTGGATGGTTCCGGACCCCTTGGGCCACTCCAGCGGAAATGTGTTGCTCAGGATTTTCTCGGGCTTGAAGGCGGATTCTGCAGTGAATGCGGTGATGAGCTTGCCGGAGGGCTGCCGGAAGGTGCCGAGCAGCACGTAGTCCGCGGACGGCGCCGGGACGCCCATCTCCTCGGCGAACTCACGCTGCGCCGCCGCCAGCGGATCCTCGTCCTCGGGGTACTCGCCCTTGGGAATCGACCAGGCGTGCTGGTCCTTGCGCGCCCAGAAGGGTCCGCCCATATGGGCGATCCACACTTCCAATCCAGTTCTGCCGTCCCGCCGGTACAGCAGAAGGCCCGAGCTCCTGACCGCCATGTTGCCCTCCTGCCCCAAGGCTACCCCTGGCGGCCGGCAAGGAGCGGCGCTTGCCTCGTCCGGCGAGCAGAATGGCCGCCACGTTGGTGGCGACTTGGCGACGATGACCACCATGACCTGCCGCAGCGGCCAAAAACGCCAGAAAAGAGAATGACCCGGTCGCAACCGATTACGACGAAGTACGTTCCGACGTAAAGGAATCGCAGGAGCGGTCCCTGGATGCGCTGCAGTCCGCGAACGCTCCGGATGCCCGCAGCGTCGTCCGTGAGCTGGACGAGTCTGACGAACTGGATGACGGCGTCATTCCCAGGCCGCGGACGAGTTCACCTGCTACTTCTGCTTCCTGGTCCGGCACCGGTCGCAGCTCGCACGCGAAAAGAACCGCCACTCATACTGCATCGAGTGCGAAGGATAGGATTACCCGGCGCTAGATCTACGGACGCCGCAGCAGCCTCAACAGCCTCACTTGTCGCCCCGGCATTTCCCGACGCTACCGGCATCGGCGGGAAAGCTCAGCCAGCCCCGGAATCGTCTCGTAAGCTGAGAGTTGGGAGACCTCGGCGTGAGACTGGGGCGGCCCTATCACAGGCGCCGGGGAAGCGTCTCGTAACTATGTCTACCAACCGCACTCGGTCTCGGTGTTCTCGCCGAGCCTTGCGAGACACTTCTGTCAGGTTGGGATCTGAGAGTTTCTTGCGCCGTTGTCAGAAAATCCGAATTGGACCTTATTCTGACAGACCTTCGGCCATCTGCCTGACGTCAGGTTGGGGTGTACTGCAAACCCGACAATGCGACTGCGCGAACGATCTGCGTTCCGGCGCTAACCAAACTAGGGGCATGGAGCATATGTGTCACCGGGTGCACTCCTAGTCGTACCCGCCGCTGGAACGGAGGCCCGAGGTCGACCATACGCGCCTTTCGAGCGTGGTTCCGGCGAACTCGCCCCGTGGCGCGCCGAAAGCCTGTCCCCCATTTTGAATCCTGACGGCTAGACCCGCGAGTATTTCAGGGCCTACTTCCTCGACCAGAAGTTGGGCTGCCAACGGCATGGTCCGTTGCCTACCGCCGGTGGCCAAACCTCACCGTGGCCGTTTATCCGTCAGGGCGGCGGAAGCTCTCCTGAACCCCTGTGGATCAGCTCAGTGGGAACAATGTAGGTCCGGGGTTCCTGACGGTCTCCGTTTATGCGGGCCAAAATGCGTTCCGCCGCAAGACGACCGAGGCGCTCCGGATGTTGCGCGACGACCGTGGTACCGGGGTTCGTCAGGTTCGAGAGAGTGAAGTCGCCGAACCCGACCAATGCCACAGTCCTGTTAAGTCTCAGATCCTTCAGAGCGCGCATAACGCCCCATGTGACAAGGATTTGTGCGGAGAAGATCGCAGTGGGCGGCGCAGGGCCGGTCAGCAGAGTTCTCGCGGCCAGGTACGCAGAATCCTCTCCTTGAAGTCCGTCCAGGAATGGAATGCTGGCTACAGAAATACCTGCGCGGCCCAGTTCCTCGCTAAACCCGCGTCGACGCACCCAGGCGGTTTGGATGTCGGCACGCCCGCCGAAATAGGCGAGATTGGTGTGGCCCTGGGAAATAAGGTGGGCCGATGCCGATGCCGCTCCCACAGCGTTATCGCTGACCACGGCATCGGCATCGATACCGTGCGGTTCCCTGTCAATAAAGATCGTCGGAAGGGCTCTGGAATACGGCGCAAGGTATCCCTGACTTGCGGCGATAGGAGTTAGAACGAGCCCATCGACTCGCCTCCGGAGGAGCGATGTGACGATCGCCTGCTCACGGCCAGCATCGTCGTCCATGCTTGCAGCCATTACTGCTATCCCATGGGCCGCGAGAACATCGCCGAAGGCGCGGTGGATTTGCCCGTGGAACGGGTTGGCGACACTGGGAAGGAGCAGCCCTATGGACTGTGTGTGCTGGCCGGCGCGGCGTAAGCTCCGGGCTGCCATGTCCAGTTGGTAATTCAACTGGTGGGCAGCCCTGAGCACTTTTTGACGACTGGCTTCCGAAACGTGAGGCTCGTCATTGATTACCCGGGAAACGGTTTTGATCCCTACCCCCGCCAAAAGGGCGACATCACGCATCGTCGGCCTCACCACTCCGCCACCGTCCATGGCAATTTCAGGCCGCCCAGAGCCGGGCATCGTGTTCTCGGATGGTTCCGCCGGGAACGTTCGGAGACAGGGCGACAGTGAAGGTTTGGTTGGTGTGCCGGGTAACGAGTATGCCGTGGTCGGGGTGCTCGCAGGAAGCCATAATGGCGTCATCGACGGCCGAGTCGAGCTGGGCTTCGAGATCCTTGCGGTCCAAGACCATCACCTTGGTTTTGTACTGGCCCATGTAGAAGTCCTTCCGTTCGGAGCGAGTATTGTCAGACATCCAGGAGCAGTTCGACCGTGTGCGCCTGGGGCGAGCCGAGTCAGGAGGGGGTCCTCCCGAGATTCATCAGGTGCCAACTCCTGAAGCGGAGGGTGGGTCCCCGGCTTTTGGGCGCCCGGCCGGGGGCGGGGTTCGTCGGCTTGCAGGTTAATCCACATCAACCGCCATCCGAGGCCCAAGCAATATCCGCGGATTCCCATCACCGGGACCGCGCCAAAGACTGATCCACAGCTACCTGCCCCTGCTGAAACGTAGTTATGGCAGGCTCCTGGTGCTGTAGGAATCTTGTGGTCAGGACGGGGCAGGAATCTCCCGCCCTTATTGGGTCTCGTGTACTGAGACCGGCAGCAGCCCGATCTCCTCGAGGGACGGTGGATTCGCACCGGCTCGTGAGCACGTAATGGCCGATGCAGTGGTCGCATAGCTGAGGATGGTCAGGAGGTTTTCCTCAGTGATTTTTTGGAGCCCCTCCCGGCCGCGCGGGCCGAGTAGATCCAGTTGGTCCAGTGCAGAGATCAGGGCAGCCATGAACGAGTCTCCAGCACCGATGGTATCCGCCACAGCGACGGGGTGGGCCGGGAGCGCTACCCGTGCGCTTCTGCTGAGGGCCATCGGGCCGAGGGGCCCTTGGGTGACGACGATAAGGGCGGGGCCGAGCCCAAGCCACGCCGCCATTGCCTCGTGCAGGGACAGTTCAGGGTAAAGCCACCTTAGGTCTTCGTCGCTGGCCTTTACCACGTCACTTTGCCGGACAAAAAGCTCAGCCTGTGTGCGGGCGTAATCGACATCTGGAATGACTGTGGGCCTGCAGTTGGGGTCATAGCTGACAGTTGCATGCTCATGGGCGCCTTGGACGAGTTCGTAAACGGTCCGCGCTCCGGGCATGAGCATTGTGGCGATTGATCCGGTGTGGACGTGGAATGAGGCCTCGACGCTCTCCAACGCCGCGAGTGAGACGTTCTTGATATCCCAGTCCAGACAGAAATCGTAGTTCGCGCTGCCGTCGGGCCCGAGGGATGCGGTGGCTACCGAAGTGGGTGACGTACCCCCACTCAACACTTGCACCCCGTTGTCGGCGAGATGATCGGTTATGAGTTGCCCCTGGATGTCCTCGCCGGCATGCGTAACGATCCGCGTCGGTAGGCCCAGGCGCCTACACCCCACGGCCACATTCAACGGACTTCCCCCTACGTGCTCGGTGATGTGGGGGAGCTCGCCTGAGGATTGGATCCGGTCAATGAGTGATTCACCGATGACTGTAAGAAGTTTGCCGCCACTTTCGGTGTCAAAGACATCGGAAGGATATGTTGTTCGGTCCAAAGCGATCGTGGAGGGCTCGTGCTCTTGCCACTCACGCGGCCTGGCTGCTTTCTGCTCAAGGGAGGGCCGATCCTCGCAGACAGAATCCTGCCTGGGATGAGGGACAGGACTGCTGTGTGTGGGCATTAGGGTCCTATTGTCGGTGAATGATTTTGGGCCGGATGATGCATGTGGAAGTCTTGGCCGGATTCGTGCGGCTCCCTAAAGGGCTTGGCCGGGCAACGTAACGTGGGAACATTCCGGTGCAAGCCCTGGGGAAAGAGGCAAGCTCGGATCAAGCCGGGCCGGCACCCTGCTGAAGCGGGGTACCGGTATCCGTCTTGACTGGACTGATCATGCCGGGCACCCGGCTCAGCGGTCAGCTATCGCGGCCATCGCAGCTGTGGGGACTGCAGCTCGGGAAGGTTCTGGTTGATCGATTCCTGGTACCAGTATGCGACCGAGAAGATATCGTCACTGCGTTCGAACAGGCCGCCGTCGAAGTCACGGGTGCCGATCTGCTGGACTGCCACCTTGAGGCGTTCCTGGAAATAGATCGGGTCCGGGATGTGCCACCGGTACACGGCATGCATGGGGGGCATGGCCCAGTGGAATGGGGCGCCCTTGCTCGTGTCCTTGGTCTCGTGGAACGGGTAGCCAAAGTATGGCGCGCTAAAGGTCAGGACCTCGGGTTCGGGGTCCAGGCGGAGCTGGTTTTGGAACGCCCAGGCGCCTCCGGCATAGTCCTCCAGACCTGTGCTGCAGAGCGTAGGGTGCGTGGTGTCCGAATCGACGAAGAACTTCACTTCGCCCTCACCCCACCAGTAGCGTTGCAGTGAGGCCAGGCCGATGTAGGTTCCCAGATATGTCCCGCTACCCTCAACGCCGTCGAGGATGATGTGGTCTTCACCCAGGGGAAGATTTCCGTTGGATCGCCGCCATTGTGCGTGAAAGTAGCCGGCGTCGGTGACGTCGTCCCCCACGGTGTAGTCGACCTGGTAGAAGAAGTGGGTGACTGCGCCTCCGTGCTGGTTTTCCACGGTGATACGGGCACCTTCGCGGAAGGGCATCGCGATAAATGAGTTCATGCCGCCTGTGGGCGCCACCACGACAGGTTCGGAAGTGACCAGACAGCGCTGGGCGAAGCCGTTAAGGAAGAAGTCACCCAGCGGGACTTCGACGCTGGGCACGTCGGAACCGTCCCAGTACATACGCAGGACGAGGTCGCGGAGCACGAAGGGGCCGGCATCCGTCCGATGGTCCACAGTCACCCAGATGTGGCGAATGACGCCGGAACCTTCGATGGCTGCGAGGGTGGCCGTTTCACCGGCAGGGATGTCGATCCACGCCGAACCTTTTCTGCCCGGTCCCAGGTGGGAGGACGCTTGCGCCCCCTGTCCGGGTTCACCGCTGAAATTTTCGGCGTTAACTGACCGGCTGCTGACGCCGGCGGGCCGGATGGCCCATGAGATAGACACGGAATCTGTTCCTTTCGGGGTGATGTAAAGGGCGCTCTACTTGACGGCGCCCGCTGCGACTCCTCGCACCAGGGTGCGCTGGAAGAGCAGAAAGAAAACAAGGGTGGGTAGCAGGGACAGCAGGGAGCCTGCATTAAGAACGGTGATGTCGATGTTGTGCTGCCCTCGGAGCGTGGACAGGGCGATCGGGACGGTCTGTGAGGACTGATCGGACAGAAGAACCACCGGGATATAGAACTCGTTCCAGGTCCAGATAAAGAAGAAGACCACCAGCACGGACAGACTCGGGCGCAGGATCGGAACCAAAATCCGCCACAGGATCTGCCAGCGGCTCGCACCGTCAAGTTGGGCGGCCTCCATCAGTTCCTTCGGAATAGCACCCATCACACTGGAAATAAGGTATGTGCCGTAGGCGGCCTGGAGCACGGAAAAAACAATGACAACGCTCCAAATGGTGTTGAACGTCCCTGTCGCCTGTGCCCCGTAGAACAGTGGGTAGATCAGCGCTTCATGCGGGAGCATAGTGGCGATCAGCAGCACGGCGAGCACAATGCCATTGGCTTTCACCCGGCCGATGCCCAGTGGATAGGCGCTAATGAGTGACAGCACGACGGCGATGGCCGCCACCAAGACCGACACTGCGATTGAGTTCCACAGCGCCTGGCCGAAATTCACCCGCCCCAGATAGTCGACGAATGCCTGCAGTGAGAAGGTAGTGGGAAAGGCCAGGGGGCCGTTGCTGGAGTAGTCCTGTGTGGATTTGAAGGCGTTAAGGATGATCAGTCCAAACGGGGCAAAGATCGCGAGGCCGGCAACCACGGCCACGGCGAGCAGCCACCATTCCCCTGCGGTCCGTTGGCGGGGCCCACCGGCGCGGGGAATCACTGTCTTATTGCTGTCTACGGTCTGGGTGGTGGTCGTGGTGCTCATTTTGCTTCCTGCCTGCGCTGCCACCACAGCATGAGGGCTGCGATCGCGAAAATTACCAGGGCCATGACTGTGGAAATCGTCGAGCCGTAGCCCACTTGGGAGAGTTCGAAGAAGTTGCGGTATGCGTAGTAGGAAGGGACCACGGTCGAGCCCTCCGGTCCGCCACCCGTCAGGATCAGGATGGGGGCGAAGACTTTTAGCGCCGCCACCGTCGCGGTGAGAACCACGATAAAGATCTCGGGCCGTATCGTCGGCAGGGAGATGGCCAGGAACTGCCGCCATTTGCTGGCGCCGTCAAGAGCGGCAGCTTCATAGAGCTCAGGGTCCACACGGGACAGAGCGGCCATAAAAATTACCAGAGGGTATCCGATCTGCAGCCAAATAAGCATCAACATGACGGCGTAGATGGCAAGGTCAGGGTTTCCCAGCCAGTCCGGGCCGTCCAGGCCGAGCGACTGCAGGAAGGTGTTGATGGCGCCGTTGGAAGGGTCGAGAATCCAGCTCCACATGAAGCCAGCGACGGCGACAGGGAGGATCTGCGGGAGGTAGTAGGTGGCACGGAGGAAGCTGGCAATCCGGGGTCCGAAGCGCCGGCCGATGGTTTCAGTCAGCAGGGCCGCCAGGAGGAGGCCGATAACGGTGGGGATAACCACGATTGCTATGACCATGAAGATGGAATTGCGCAGTGACGTCCAGAATTCGACGTCTTGGAACAACTGGATGTAGTTGTTCAGGCCGTTCCACCGCATGGGTGCGGCGCCACCCTTCCACCGGAAGAGGGAGTAGTAAATGTTCATCCCGAACGGGATACCGACCACGGCCAGGAAGCCGACGAAGATCGGCAGAAGATATAGCCAGTAGCCGCTTGGTCGGCGCAGCTTCGGCGCCAGTACATTGCTCACGGCGGGTTCCATTCGTTTTTGAAGGGCAGTTCATTGGCGGGGATGGGGCGAAGAGCTCCGCCCCATCCCCGGGGCACTATTTTTTGGTGCCCTTGTCGTAGAAGTCCTGCAGGGCGTCCAGGTATCCGCCTGCGGTTTCGTTCTTGTTCGACATCGCCTGCATGTGGTTCTGGATGAAGTCCAGGAAGCCGGGGACCGGGTAGTCGGGATAGAAGGACAAGGTGTCCGCCTTGACCACATCGTTGAACTTCTCAGTCAGTTCTTTTGTCAACGGGTCCGAGATGGTATTGATATCGCCGGCCAGCGGAAGGCCGCCTTTTTGTCCGATCAGGTTCTGCACTTCGGGGCTGAGCGTGGTCTCGATCCAGTCATAGGCCAGATCCTTGTTCTTCGCCTTCGCCGGCACACCCCAGAGGTGGCCCGACGAGCCCATGGACAGCTTGGCGCCCGGCATGATGAAGAATCCCCAGTCGAACTTTGCGTCCTTGCGGATGCGGGCAAACATTCCGTTGTTCCATGGCAGCATGGCCGCTTTTTCCGAGAGGAAGTTCACCGTGGCCTGTTCGAAGGACAATCCGCCCAGCTTGTCGCCGACGTAGCCCTTGTCAATCCACTGCTGGAAACGCTCGGTTCCGGTCTTCCAGGCGCCTGTATGGAAGTCGACCTTGTCGCGGACGAACATGAAGTCGTCGATTTCCTTGCGGCTGGCTTCGGCCGAGACCAGGGAGTACCAGACCCACATCTGGTTAAAGCCCTGGCTGGTGCTCGCAGAACTGGAAATCGGGACTTCGCCTGCAGCCTTCAGCTTGTCGAGAGCGGCTTCGAAGGACGCCATGTCGGTGGGCAGTTCCGAGATACCGGCCTTCTTGAACTTGGCCTTGTTGTAGTAGAAGTACACGTACTCACCCACATTCGGGATTCCGTACCAGTCACCGTCGCCGGCCATGCCTTCTTCGTTGTACTTGGCGAAGGCTGCCATTGAACCGCTGACCTTCTTGTCCCACCCGAACTTGCTTACCGCATCATTGAGCGGCTCCAGCAGACCTTGTGAAGCGAGCTGGCCTCCGTCAGCGTTGCCCTTGTTGAACTCGACCACGTCCGGAACATCGTTACCCGTGAGAAGGATTTTGGCATTTTGGCGGAAGGCATCGAAACTGGTTTGTTGTACGTCAACGGTGACGTCGGGGTGCTTCGCCTTGAAGATCTCCACGGCCTTCTTCCAGCCCTGACCTTGTGGCGTCGTCGGGTCTTCATACTGAAGGATCTTGAATGTGCCGGTGCTACCACCTGATGCCCCACCCTGTGCGCTGGTGGGGCTGCAGCCGGTAAGGGCAAGAGCGCTGATGCTGAGTGCGCCAATCCCGGCAAGGACCTGACGGCGTGAAATGGGTCGCAAAATGCGACTCCTCTCTGAGTTATTGTGATAGTTTCGGCTGTTTTTTGGCACGGCGAAGGTAGCCGTTGCCAGAGTGGTGCTGAGTTTGTAGGGGTTGGGTTAGAAGGACGGCGGGGCGACGGAGCCCCGTTCGACAAGCGGGCACATGGCTAGGTGCGAGACAGTTCCTGTCGCGGCTACTGCCCGACTCCGCGCGATCAATTGTCTTGCTGCCCAATCGCCCATGTAGTGATGAGGCAATTGAACTGTCGTCAGGCCCGGCAGGAGGCTTTCAGCGACGAACGCATGATTGTCGAAACCGACGACTGACAAGTCCTCGGGAACACGGAGACCCAGTTGCGCTGCTGCCTGATAGACGCCGAAGGCCAGCTTGTCGGAGAAGCAAAATACTGCCGTGGGCCGCTCCGACCGTTGAAGTAGCTCCAGGCTTGTTGCCCTTGCTGCCGCAGCGGTGAGTTCCGGGGAAAACACATGCAGAGACGGATCCGGTGTGTAGCCTGCATGGCGGAGTGCGTCCTCGTAGCCCTGGCGGCGCAGATCTCTGGCGATGTACCTGTCATCTGCAAGGTTGCACATCGCAATTCGACGGTGGCCTGCCTCAATGAGATGCTGCGTGGCCGTGGCGGCACCGCCCGCCTCATCTGGTGCCACCCAGTCGGCAGGACCGGCGTCTTCATCCGGTTGACCATCCAGGACCACAATCGGCAGGGATCGTGGAACCCGAGGTAGCTTGACCCGGGAGTTGTAGTCCGGCGCGATGATCAAACCCTCGATATTCCGTTGCAGAAGCGCCTTGACAGCAGGAGTCTCAAGGCCTGACATGCCCACCGTGTCAATGAGCATGAGAAGGTAACCGGACTCAGCGGCGGCGGTCTGTGCACCCGCCACCATCGGTCCGGCAAATGGGGTGGAGGCCACTCCATCTGCCAGGAGGCCGATTGTCAGGGAATGTTTCGTCTTCAGGCCGCGAGCCAGAAGATTCGGCACGTAACCCAGTTCATCGGCTACCGCCTTGATCCTTGCGGCAGCCTCGGGGTTGACCCGACCGCTCCCGCGATCATTGAGAACAAGTGAGACAGCAGAGATCGATACGCCGACTTCGTTAGCTATGTCTTTCAGTGTCACCAGCGACATCGGTTCCCCACTCCCTCCAGCTCTCAATCGTTTGACGTGGACTGCAAACGTTTGATGCAACTGTCTTGGCATCAAACGTTTTGACGCAACCCCGTTATATAACTGTTACAAAAGAGGCTTGGACCTCGGTTTGCGGGCACTCTCCTGGGCAGTGCTGAAGCCGACAAACGTGACCCGGCAACCTGCAATGACCCGCTTGCAGGCCGGGCAGATGCCCGCCGTCACGCCGGACGTATCGGAAGCCAAAAGTGGTCTGTCCCCAGTCAGGACGGTCTGTTGGGGATTGAGCGGGTTCGACCCTTCGTCGAGTTCTTTTTATGGCAGAGTGCCAGGAGGGCGAGTCCTCGGGGTCCTTGGAGCAGTCATCGCCGCCCCCCAACATCGCTCTCCTGTATTTCTCGGCCTACCAGCTCCCGCCGCATTCGGAGGCGTGCTTAGCCGTCCTCGACGATTTTCATGTGTCGCTGCGACAGTTCAGCCCGTCTGGCGGACCGTAATTCGTATGCTGTCGGGGCGCTGAATGCATCACTTGTTGAGCCCCGAACCCATGGCCGCACGGGCCTTGCCATGACGATCCGCTGAAGGCCTATAGCGTGCCTTTAGGGCTGGTGACTGTGGGTGCAGTCTCGAGTTGGTCGGCTACGTGCTGCCAGCCGTCGCTGAACATGCCGTACGCGGTTTTGATGTCGACGCCGACGGGAAGTTCGGGGCATTCGTTTTCACCATTGGTTCCCCAGTTGACCCAGCCGGATTGGCGGCGCTGGACGATCTGGAAGGCGCCGGAGGGTTCGGAGGTCCACCAGACCATGGTTCTGTCGAGTTCTGAATGGAATTCCGCGGTTTTGGAGGCCGCCCCGGGGAAGATGGTTTCGTGCGTCATTGCCGAGACGTCGACGGGGGTATCGGTTATCGTCCAGTGCCGCTCGGGCAGGTCAGCGAGCACGTGCGAGGTGGCCCTGACCCGGGCGAGGCGTGCACGGATTTCCTCTTCGTCCAGGGCGCCTTCCCAGCTGCAGAACAGGCGCCAGTACAGATCCCAGTGTGCGGCTTCGATGTCTCCGGTGAGTTGGCGGCGGAATTCCTGGAACTTCGCGGTGCTGGACGTTGAGTTCGCGATGGTTTCATCGACCATGTGTGCCAGTTCAGCGGCGTAGGGGTCCCCGTCGCGGTACCGTGTGCCGCCATAGGCTTCGAAGCGGTCGAAGACCACGTCGCCCGGGCCGGCCTCAAATTCATCGCCGACGGTGATCTTGTTGGTGATTGAACGGCCGTTGATGACTGTCTGGAAGTCATCTACCCGGTAGCTGCGGGTGAAATAGGGGGTTCCGTGGGTGAATTTCCAGTCGATGGAAAACGTCTTGCCTTTGAGCTCCTCGAGCAGGCCGTCGGGGATGGTCCCGTGCATCCGGTAGTGGTGCAGCACAGGGCCGTGTTCCAGGGTTTCGATCTCGACGGTGGTGTGTTCGGGCGGGTTGATAAGGCCGTTTTCGGGGGTGAAGAAGGGACCGTAGAAGCCGCCGATGGCGTTGTTGCCCGAGGGGAGCAGGTCGATGCCTTCTTTCAGTGTTGCGAAGTGACGCAGTCCCCATTTTGAGGAGCCGGTGCCCTGGGCGGTGCCCACGCACATTTCGAGGTCGAAGTACCCGGTGTCCAGGCGGACGAAGGCGTCAGTTTCGATGGGTTCGCGTTCGCTGATCCCGTCAACGCGCCGGGTGACCGGTGCGGCGAGGGTGAGCTCCAGGTTTCCCTCGAAGGTTACGACGGTGATGAACGTGGTTTTGCCTGGTTCGGGTTGGGCGTTCAGGCGCTGGCAGATAAGCGTCTCTCCGGCGCTGGTGGTTGCGGTCCAGAGGTTTTCCGTGAATTCTCCCTCGACGGTGAAGGTGACGGGTTCGTTGATCCGGCGGCCGGGAAGGCTGTCCGTGATGGTGATGGTGGGCAATGCCACGGGTTTGTCCTCTCAAGTGAATGGGCGTGGGGCTGCAATCCGGCCACTTCCGGGAAGTGGCCGGGTTGCGCTGCGCGGCAGGCAGCATGCGCTGCCGGTTCTGTCGGACGGCTGTTATGCCGGTGTCTGGGCGGCGATGGCCCTCGACCATGGCAGGCGGAGTGTGCGTTGTTTCAGGCTGTCGATGGCCACTGCGAGGATGATGACGAGTCCCTTGATCAGCAGTTGGGTGAAGAACTGGACGTTCATCAGGATCAGTCCGGTGCTGAGGACACCGAGAATGATGGAGCCGATCAGGGTTCCGTAGATCCGTCCGCGTCCGCCGACAAGGCTCGTGCCGCCCAGGACAACTGCGGCGATCGCGTCGAGTTCGTAGCCTCCGCCGGCTGTTGGCTGGGCGGAGACGACTCGGGCGGAGAAGATGACACCGGCGAGCCCGGCGCAGATGCCGGCGATGATGTAAACGGAAGTGATGACGCGCTTGACGTTGATGCCGGCCAGCCGTGCGGCTTCGGCGTTGCCTCCCACTGCGTAGACGTGGCGGCCGTAGCGGGTGCGCTCAAGGATGAACCACGCCGCTACGTAGACGATGATCATGATCACCACGGGCACTGGGATGCCCGCCAAGTAGCCGTTGCCGATGTCTCGGAAACTGAGCGTGTTGGAGACGATGGGTTGCCCGTCGGTCATGGTGTAGGCCAGGCCGCGCAGGAAGGTCATGGTGCCAAGGGTGACGATGAAGGCGGCCAGTGCCAGGTAGGCGCTGAGCATGCCGTTGATCCAACCCGCGACAGCGCCGGTAGCAACTCCCACCAGGATCGCGACGGGCGCGGGGAGTCCCGCGATGCCTGTCATGACCGATGCGACACCGGAGACGGCCAGAATGGAACCGACCGAAAGGTCGATTCCGGCAGCGAGGATGACGAATGTCATGCCGGCGGCCAGGATCGCGTTGATCGAGATCGACCGGGCAATGTTGAGGAGGTTGTTGACGCTCGCGAAATTGGGGGCGATGACGACCATTAGCGCAACGAGGGCGATCAGGACCACGAGGATGCCGACGCGGTCCCACCAGTAGGCAAAGTCGAAGCTGCGGGCGGTGGCAGGTGTGTCCTCTGGCCGGACGTCGGCGCCCTGTGGGTTGTTCAGAGCCTGGTTAGTCATGGAATTCTCCGTTTGTTTGTGCTGCTGTTCCGGTGGCGTGGGACATGACGTCCTCTTCGCTGGCGGTGCGTGAGTTAAGTTCCTGGACGATCTGGCCGGAGCGCATCACGAGGAGCCGGTCGCTGATGCCGATCGCTTCGGGCAGGTCCGAGGAGATGACCAGGATGGCCTTGCCGGCCTTGGCGAGGTCGTTGATGACTTCATAGATTTCGCTTTTCGCACCGATGTCCACGCCCCGCGTGGGTTCATCCAGGATCAGCACGTCGGATTCGCGCATCAGCCACCGGGCCAGGACCGCCTTTTGCTGGTTGCCGCCCGAAAGCGCGCTGACCGGCAGGCGCAGGGCGTTCTGCCGCAGGTGCAGGCGTTCCATTTGCTTTTTCACGGCATTCCGGATTCTGGTCCGCTGGAGCACGCCGGCGTTTACGTGCCCGCCCAGGGAACTGACGGCGATGTTGTCCTCGACAGTGTGGGAGACGAACAAGGCCTGGTCTTTGCGGTCCTCCGGGACCATGGCGATTCCGTGTGCGATCGCCTGGGCCGGGCTGGAGGCGATTGCGGCCTTGCCTCGGACGGTGACGGTGCCGCCTCGGGGCCGGTCGGCGCCAAAGATCATGCGGGCCGTCTCGGTGCGGCCGGCCCCGATGAGCCCGGACAGGGCGACGACTTCGCCTGCGCGGACCTGGAAGCTGACCGGGCCGATGCCGGCTCCGTCGGTGAGGTCTTTCACGTCCAGCAGGACCTCTCCCGGGCTGTGCCGGTCGTGGTGGTACAAGTCCTCAAGGTTCCGGCCCACCATCATCCGTACGACGTCGGGAGGGCTGATCTCGGTCTTTCCCCGGGTCCCTACGTATGTTCCGTCACGGAAGACGGTAACGCGGTCCGCAAGCTCCCAGACCTCTTCCATCCGGTGGGAGATGTATACGAGCCCGACGCCTGCGCCGCGCAGTTCGTTGATGATCTGGAAAAGGTGGAGGGTTTCGCTGCGTGAGAGGGCCGCTGTTGGTTCATCCAGGACCAGGATCCTGGCGTTCTCGCTGACGGCCCGCGCAATCTCAACCATCTGTTGCATGCCGACACTGAGCTGGCCGAGCTCGGTGCGCGGATCGATCCGTGCCCCGACCCGGGCGAGTTTCTCACGGGCCTGGGCGATCATGGCGCGGCGGTCCAAGGCCCCGAACCTGGTCGAAGGCTCGCGTCCGAGGGCCAGGTTCTCTGCCACTGTCATGGCCGGCACCGTGTTCAGCTCCTGATGGATGATGGCTATGCCGTGGGAAACGGCCTCATGCGGGGAACGGATGTCGATTTCGTTGCCGTCCATCAGGATCCGTCCGGAATCGCGGGTAACGTTTCCCGCCAGGATTTTCATCAGAGTGGATTTTCCGGCTCCGTTCTCGCCCATCAAAGCATGGACTTCACCGGCACGCAGGTCGAAGTGGACGTTATTGAGGGCGAGTGTGGCGCCGAAGCGCTTGGTGATGCCTTCCAGTTGCAGCAGCGGCTGGCGGGAGGTTGTTGTAGTCATGGCGGCCTATTCTCAGTCCGGTTGTGTGGGGCCGCGCTGCGGAGCCGAGCGGCCCCACAGGGCAGCAGGAGCCTTACCAGCCCTTGTACTGGCTGACGTTCTCGCGGGTCACAAGCTCGCTGGGGATCAGGACCGTCTTCTCCGCCGGGGGCTTGTTGTCGACGATGTTCTGCGCGATTTCGACGGCCTTGCGGACCATCTCGGCCGGATTCTGCGTCGCCGTTCCGATAAAGGGCGACCCGGACTGCTTCAGTTCCGCCACCGACTCGGGGCTTCCGTCGACACCGGTGACCTTCACGGTCCCGGCCTTGTGGGCCTGCTGGACCGCCAGAACCGCACCGAGGGCGGACGGGTCGTTCATGCCGAAGATTCCCTGAACGTCAGGGGTAGCCGTGAGCATATCCGTAGTCACGGCGAGGCCGGAAGCCCGGTCGTTCTTGGAGGCCTGCTGCCCGACAACCTTGATGTTGGGGAACTTCTTCACGACGTTCTTGCAGCCGGTAATGCGGTCACGGATCGTCTGGAGCGGAGTTCCGTCCACCAGAAGAACACTGCCCTTTCCTCCCATCTGCTCGAACAGGTACTGGCAGGACTTTTCACCGGCCTGGACTGCATTGGTCATGACCACGGCGTCGGCGCTCTTGGCCGGGGTGTCCACGGCGATCACAATGATGCCTGCCTGCTTTGCCCGCTCGATCGCGGGCTGGATGCCGTTTTCATCCACGGCGCTGATGACAATCAGGTTCACGCCCTGCTGGATGAACGTGTCGATCTGGGTGTTCTGATTCGCCAGGTCAAGCTGGGCGTCTTGGGTGTTGGCGGTGGCGCCGATCTTCGCGGCGGCCTCTTTGGCTCCCTTGTCCATGGCTGAAAAGAACGGGTTTGACATGTCCTGAACCATCAGGCCGATCTTCTCGATCTTTTTCGGCTT